>NZ_CP133266.1:4160000-4459106 GCF_030915485.1 Neobacillus sp. PS3-40
ATTAAGTTAGATATTGATTGTTCGGAAGCGTTAAAGGGATTGAAAGCAATTCAGAGAGAAGCGAGAAAAGCTACAACATCATTGAAAGAATTAGTGGAACAACAAAAGGAACAAATTGTAGTTGATGAAGAATGTTGACAATACTTTTGGTACTTTTTGTTATTCTGTTGTTCATTTGTTGTATTGCAGTATTGGAAGAATTAGAAACGGGACATAGGCGAATACAGCAATTAGAAAGGCAAATGCTTAGGATTAATAGACGGAGTTGAGGTTATTTCCTCAGCTCTTATTTGTGTTGAATAGTGTAAAATTACACTACTTTTATGTTAATTTGTAAAGAGGTGAAAATGACATATGGAAGAGGAAAAATTAAACAAGCAACAGTTAGCAGCAGCACAATTATTAGCCATTGGAACTATTGAGAAACAAGACATTGCAAAGCAAGTTGGTGTAAGTCGGACAACATTATATAATTGGCTAACTAAGAACGAAGATTTTAAGGCGGAGGTTGCCTCTGTTAAACGTGATTTCAAAAACTTTGGGATACAATTAATTGAATCTAAATTAGTGGAAGCTGTGAATGGTTATTGGAAATTGCTTAAGGATTCTAATAATGATATGGTATCGGCTAAAGGATATGAATTCTTCATTGAAAGATCATTAGGTAAACTCCAGAATAATCTAACTCTCACCACTGAAGTAAATAATATTAAGTCTATTGATAAAGATATATTGGAGTCTGAGTTTGAAGAATTTGATGGGATAGACGGGGAAGAGTAACCTTATTATTTTTTATCTGAATGATACACAATCCAATTAAGTATCATTCATTAAAACACTGTAACCCCTGGTATATCTATGTTTTAAGGGGATTGGAATATATTTCATAAATAGTATTGCTTTTGAATGATACATAAATTATAATTAAGTAGTATTTAGTATCATTCAAAGGAGTGTTAAAAATGGAATTTGTTGAGCCGATTCGGGATAGAAAAAAGATTGATGATATAAAGAAGTATCTCCAAAGTAATAAGCGAGACTATTTATTATTTGTTCTTGGGATTAATTCAGCATTACGGGTAAGCGATTTATTGGAATTAAAGTTTGAGGATTTGATTGATGCTAATTTAAAACCATTAGATCATATTAAGTTGAAAGAAACTAAGACAGGTAAGCATAATAAGATTGCAATATCTAAGGGTGTTAAGAAGGCTATTGTAGACTATGTGAAGCATTACTACAAAGGGCAACTAAGTGATTATATATTCTATAGTAGGAAAGGAAACAATCAACCTATTCAACGTCAGATGGCTTGGAGATTGATTAAGAAGGCAGCAGATGTAGTAGGTGTTAAAGATATAGGATCACATTCGCTTAGAAAAACATGGGCTTATCATAGCTATAAAGCAGGTACAGACATAGTAATAATACAGGATATGTTAAACCATTCCAGCCCATCCGTAACGCTTAGATACATTGGTATTACACAGGATGAGAAGGACAGAGCAGTATTAACATTAGACTTGTAAAGGCGGTCACTAATAATGTGATGGTCTTTTTCTTTTGTAAAAATATAGGGTGGGTCATTCTAAATTCGACTATACTCAGTAGGCTAGGGACAGAATATACAATTTTTTATATAAAATTTATATTGTTTGGGAGGTGAACATAATAACAAATACGCAAATTGACATAATCAATACAAAGGAGAATCGGCAACTTCTCTATAAATATTTGTCTAAGTTTTATGGTTCCGATAAAGCGAAGCAATTAATGATAAAATATAAAGATAATCTATTCGGTCAATATGGATTAGCATATGCAACTGGAAAACGTAGTTTCGAGTTTTATTGCCTCTATTTCCTTCAAGATTTCTTTGTACCAAAGCCGACTAATCAATCTAGACCGCTTGCGAAGGTTCATTATGAAGTGTGGCAAGAATTGGAAAATATTTTTATACATAATACGCACGATAAACAAGAATTTATCCTCAGTAGAGGTATAGGTAAAACCACAATTATAGATATGGCTCTTAGTTGCTTCTTGCATACGTATGGCTTATCAGTCTTCACTATCGTACTCGCAAACCGTGAATTAGATAGTATTAACTTTGTGGATCAGACTAAGAAAGCCTTACAAACTCCTTATATCGTTCATGCTTTTGGAAATTTGGTCAATCCGAAGAAAAGGGTAGTTAATAAACTTGAATTAGAATTAGATAATGATACAAAAATTCAAGCATATTCCTCTGGTTCGTCTGTTCGTGGTGCATCCTATACAACTCCGACTGGCGGAATATTTCGCCCAATGTGCTACCTCGGAGATGACTATATTTCGGAGATGGATGTTTTAAGCGATGAGAGTAAATCGAAAAAGTATCAAAGATGGTTAAAGGAAGTAGAAGAAGGCGGAGATGAAGCGGTTTATCGTGATGGTAAACTAATCAAACCGGCTACAAAGTTTATTGTAATCGGAACTCCTTTGGCAACAAATGATTTTATTGACTCTATTCGTAAGAATCCTGAATATAAAGTTTTTCACAGAAGTGTAGTTGACTTTGATATTGATGAATATTTCGATAATCATGAGCATTGGCAGCAATTTAAACGTATCTTGTTTGATGATAAACGAGAAGATCCTTTATCAGATAGTAAACAGTATTATCTTGACCATAAAGAGGAAATGGATTTCCCTACAATATGGGAAAAGTATAATTGTTATAAATTAGCTTTGAAATATTTCAATAAACGACTAGCCTTCATGCAAGAGTTAATGTGTAATTGTGAAAATATCGGTGATAAATGGTTTAAATCGAACCGTACTCAACCTATAGAAGAAATTGAAGATAATTCCTTTATTAAAACGATGCTCACAGTTGATACAGCAGGGGTGAAAAATAAAGATAATAGACGTTCTGACTATTTCGCCTTTACCGTTGGATCACTCTCAGATAATGGATTTAAATATGTTCGTAGTGGACAATTAAAAAAGTTTACAGAGTTTGATCAATACATAAATCATGTTGTTGAATTGATTATAGAATTTGAGGATATATCTCATGTTTGCATTGAAAAGAATACATACAATGGCTTAGATGTTGAACGAATTTTGCAAGAGATTAATAAAGATAATAAATTATTATCTCGAAGAATCACTTTTATTAATGAGATGCAAAGAAAAAATAAAGATGAAAAAATTTCCACCATTGTTTCAGATGTAAACAATGGAAGAATTATTTTCTGTTCTGAAAGAGTAGAAAAGGATTTCTTATCACAACTTATGGATTTTGCAGGTCAGAGGTATAGTATCCATGATGATAGTGCCGATTCCGTTGCAGAATTTGCTATTCGTATAGATGAAATAAAAGTATCAAATAAACGAATTCAATCATTGGACAGAAAATTATTAGGAATATGAGGTGTTAAATTGATTACGAGTGAACAGATAAAAGCGAGTATTAAAAAACATAAAGCCGAACTTCCAAGGCTACAAAAACTCTTTAATAATTATGTGGGTCAACATAAAATATTAAATAGAACATTACCCGATCCAGATAAACCAAATAATAAGTTAGTATCAGATTATCCAGGTGTTATAATCGACACAGTATTAGGATATTTTGCATCGAAGCCTATCTCGGTATTAAGTAAAAGTGGAAATGAGAAATTCTTGAACGATTTACAGGAAATCTTCTATCTAAATGATGAGGAAGATTTAAACGCTGAAATCGTCAAGGATTTTTCTATTTTCGGAAAATGTTATGAGGTTATGTGGATTGATCCAGAAGGAAGTATAAGATTCACTGAGTTTTCACCTTTGGAAATGTATGTGGAGACTGATACAAGAGGCAATATTAAATTTGCTTTTCGATATTGGGATGAAAAAATAGATAATGCTACTGTAACAAAAGTGGAATTATATGATGAAACTGGGATTTACTATTATGTTTCAAGTGGAAATGATTTCATTCCCGATCCCAATGAACAATCAAAGATTCATTATTTTGGTGAAGTTCCAGTTACCGTATATAAAAATAATGATGAAGAAATTGGAGATTTTGAAAAATTTATTCCCATGATTGAGGGAATTGACGTTTTACTAAGCGACAGTTTAAATGAGTTAGAATCATTTGCTAATGCGTTCCTTAAATTAAAGGGTTATCAAGGGTCAACAAAAGAAGATATTCTGAAACTCAAGCAAGAAGGAGTATTGCTCCTAGATGACGATGGAGATGCGGATTGGTTAATTAAAAATATTAATAACCAATTCCAACAAAACTTCTTTGATACTGTTGATAAGTTGTTACATCAGCAAACTTCCACTCCTAAGTTGACTTCAGAGGAGTTTGCATCGAACCTTAGTTCTGTTGCAATTCGCTATAAACTTTTTGGACTTGAATCAAAATGTGCGGTCAAAGAAAGAAAAATGACGAAGGCATTAAGGAAACGACTAAGGCTGATAGCAACTATTTTAAATAAAAAGGGTAATAGCTATATAGTTTCAGATATTCGCTTTCAATTTTCAAGGAATTTACCAGCTAATGAAGCCGAAATTACAGACCAAATTGTTAAATTATGGGGTAAAGTTGATCAAGAAACCTTACTATCATGGCACCCAAGAATTGAAAATCCTACTCAGGTTATTAAGAAAGCGAAGGAAGAACAGGATGCGATGGGATTAGCTAGTTTAGAGACAATTCTTCAACAACAGAAATCGGGCACAGTGAATGGATAAATTTGAAGAAGAACTTCTTAAAATGATTGATGATATTTTTAACACAACAGATAAGAATCACAATGAAATATTAGAAATGTATCATAAATCCCAAACTAATATTATCTCATTCTTTAGTTTTCTTTTTTCAGAGTATGGAAAAGATGGTCAATTAGATTATGCGGAGTTAGAAAAATATAATCGTATGCAAAAGGTTGATGATTTCCTCAAAGAAGAATCAAAAAATATGATTAAAGCTGAAATTGCTATCACTACATCAATTTTAGTGGCAGCTTATGCAAATACCTATTATAAGAGTGCTTATGTCATGGATAAGTATATGGGTAATTTTGAAGTTGGAATTAGTTATAAATTGTTGAAGAAAGAGTTTATCAATGAAATTGTAAATTACAATTGGAGTGGAATTCCTTTTTCCCAACGTATTTATAAGAATCATGAATTTCTAATTCAGACGCTTAAAACAGAACTGGCAAACGGTGTAAGACAAGGTGAGTCGGTCGATAAAATTGCAACGAGAGTTAAAAACCAAATGGGGATTCGGTACAATCAATCTAGAACGTTAATTAGGACAGAATCAGCAAGGGTAATAGCTTCTGCTCAAGAGAAGATTTATCAAGATAGTGGAGTGGTTAAAGAGTTAATCTATACTGCAACATTAGACAATAAAACAACTCAATTTTGTAGGAAGCATGACGGAAATCGGTATAAGATTGATGATCCAAAACGACCTAGTTTACCAGCTCATATAAATTGTAGGTCGGCATGGATTCCTGCGGTTAAAGATTATCAACCAAAAGTTAGAAAAGACAACGAAAATAAGCAAATCATTAAATATAAAAATTATGAAGAATGGTCAAAAACTAAAGGTATCAAATAACTAGGCGAGTTCCATTTGGAAACTGGCTTTTTATATCGTCTTTTTATTTTCAAATTGCAGACGTAAAAGAACAATGTGAAAAAACAAATCACACACATTAAGGCTCGTACTTGATGGGTAATGGAGGCTATATAATGGAATTAAATTTAGAGCAAGTACAATCGTATCTAGAAACAAATAAGGAAAATGATGATGTGAAAACTTATCTCGGAAAACTTTCTACACCAAATACAGATGGGGTAAAAGGGTTCTTGGAAAGTAATGAAGATGGGAAAAAATTATTTCAATCATTGTCGGATTCAAAAGTAACTCAAGGTATTGATTCATTCAAAAAGAATAATCTTCAGAAGTTACTTGATGATGAAATCAAAAAAAGGTTTCCTGAAAAAGATGAAAAGGATATTCAATTGGAGAATATCAAAGCTGAGTTAGCAAAGATTCAATCTGAAAAAGTGAGAGAATCATTGACAAATAAAGCTATGAAAATAGCTAATGAGCAGAAACTTCCACTTGATTTAGTTGAATACTTTATTGGTGAAGATGAGGATAAAACAACTTCCAATCTTACAAAATTAAAAAGTGTATTTGAAAATCATATTCAATCAATGGTTGAAGAAAAATTAAAAGAATCTGGTACTAATCTAAAAGATGGTACCAAGAAGACTGTTTTAACTCTTGAATCAATTAAGGCAATGTCTGAAGAAGATATGCTTAAAAATTGGGATTCTGTTCAAGAATTCTTGAAAAACAATAAGTAGTTTTTTAGACGTACAAATTGTATGTCTTTTTATTTTGTCTTTCGGGCTAGACACAAAAGAAGCACTATACATAAATTAGAAAAGGTTAAGGTGATTTTATAATGTCAGTACAAAATTTCATTCCTACAGTTTGGTCAGCAAAATTAAACGAGTCTTTAAAGAAATCTCTAGTATTTGGTAATGTTGTTAATTCAGATTATCAGGGAGATGTAAAATTCGGTAACACTGTAAAAATTAACACAATTGGTGCAATTACAATCGGTGATTATGATAAGTCTACTGGAACTGGTGATCCTCAAGAACTTAATTCTTCTCAAACCACATTATTAATTGACCAACAAAAGTTCTTTAATTTTAAAGTGGAAGATATTGATAAAGCACAAAGTAACGTAGGTCTTCTCTCGGGTGCAATGGTTGAAGCAGGTTTTGGTTTAGCTGATGAGGCTGATCAGTATATTGCTAATTTTTATACTGAAGTAGTAGCAGGAAATACAATTGGTAGTGATGCTACTCCAGTCGTGCCTACAAAAGATAATGCATATGATTATTTAGTTGATTTAGGCGTTAAACTTTCTGAAGCCAATGCTCCAAAATCCGACCGTTTTGTTGTTGTTCCTGAATTTTATTACGGACTACTTCAAAAGGATGCTCGTTTTACTAAAGATCCAGCAGTTCTTGCAACTGGATATATCGGTAATGTTAATGGAATGACTGTTTATACTTCTAATAATGTTGCTAATACAGCAGGTGCAAAATATAAAATTATGGCTGGTCATAAATCAGCGATTTCTTTTGCTTCTCAAATTGATTCTGTTGAAGCATACCGTCCTGAAAAATCTTTTTCTGATGCAATGAAAGGTCTTCAAGTTTACGGTGCTAAAGTCATTAAGCCTTCAGCATTGGCAGTCCTAACAGTAAATAAAGCTTAAATATATTGAAGGGGGGTTCATTCCTCCCTTTTTAGTTTAAATAAGGTTGGTGATTAATTAAATGTTTGTATTGAATAAAAAAACTGGTCTTACATGGGATGTAGAAGGTGAACTTCTAGAAAGATTGCTCAAATTAGATGACTATGAAAAAGTCAAAATAAAAGATCAATTAGAAAAGCCAAATCAATCGCCTAAAAAGACTGTTAAGAAAAAGTAGGTGAGTAAATGGATTATTTAACAAATGTAAAAATTCTACTCGAAATTGACGAATTGGATATTGAAAAAGATGGTTTATTAAACTTGTTTATTTTTAGAGCAATAGATTACACATTAGATTACTGTAAAATTAACGAGATTCCAACAAGCCTAAGTTCTGCTATTGAAGAAATGGCGGTGTTTCAGTATCGGCAAAGAGGAATTGAAAATGTTCAGTCTGAAAGTAAGGGAAGTTTAAGTGAATCCTATTTCAATGAATATTCACCGAGTATTATCAATAGGTTAAGGTCAAACCGAAGGGTTGTTATCCTATGAGATTGACAAAAACCCTTTACATATTGGAAAAGATTCTTAGTACAACTCCAAGAGGTACCGATGAATACGGTAGAGCAGAATATGAAAATGTCCCAATATATACAGCCTTTCAGGGTGAAGTAGAGCCATTTAGTAACCGATTAGCAGAAACTAATTATGGTTTATTTGTTGATTGTACTAATCGTCTTTTCTGTGAGCCAAATGCAAAAATTAAAGTGAAATCACTAATTGAATATAATGGTCAAGAATTCGAAATTATCGAATGTATGGAATATGACAATCATTCTGAAGTCCTTATGAAGAAGGTGACATGATGAGTCGTTTTCAAGATGCCATTGAGGATATGAAGAGAAAAAGGCAACAAACTTTAGAGGAAATTGCTACTTTTGTGGAAGCCGAAGCAAAGCAACGTGCTCCTGTTTTAACGGGTGATTTGCGTAGAAAAATTACTCATGTTACAGAGCATACTGACGATGTTAGCCGTGCAAAGGTAGGGACAAATTTAGAGTATGCTCAAGCAGTTGAGGAAGGCTCTAAACCTCATAAGATTCACGGTAAAGATGGTAAGCCATTGAGATTTAAAATTGACGGACATTGGGTAACTGTGGATGAAGTCAATCATCCTGGGACAAAAGCTCAACCATTTTTAATTCCAGCAATTACAGAAAATACGGGAGAAATTCAAGCTAGGATTCAAAGGGGGATGAGTGTAAATGATTAAATCTATCCTTAATTATCTTTTATCAGATACAGAATTATTAAATTTAATTGCTTATACTGATCAAAATAAACGTATCAATCCCTATGAACCTTTTGATAAAGAAGATTATCCATACATTGTGTATGAGGTTTCCCCATTTTTAGCGAGCGAGGGAACAACTCAATATCGTTGTGATATTCGAGTAACCACTCAAAATGTATTGTTGTTGGAGTCTATATCAAATAGGCTTCTTTTTTTATTTCATAAGAAAAAAACAGGTGTGAAAATTAATGATACAACCATCTATTCATCAAAACATGCTGGTGGGAGTGGAATTGTTTTTTATCCTGATTTTAAAATTTTCGAACAAACATTGACTTTTAATATAAAAGCAATTTAGAAAGGGTGTTATTAATAATATGACAGTAGCAGAAGATAATTATTTGTTAGGTAGTGGAGATTTATATATTGGTGTAGTTTCACCAACAGCAACAGAGGAAGAAATTACAGCAGCAATCAAAAATGTGGGAGCAATTAGCGGAGGAGCAGTTCTATCTTATAAGCCAAGCTTCTATGAAATTAAAGCAGCCAATAGAGGGACAATTGCCAGCATGAAGACTGATGAGGAAGTTACTTTTAAAAGTGGAGTTTTGACTTGGAATCTAGAAAACATTGAAAAACTAAGTGCGGCTTATTATTCTGAAGATACAACTAATGGTACCAGACGTGTAGGAGTAGGTGGAATGAAGAATGTTCCAGTAAACTATCTTCGATTTGTACATACAAAACCGGATGGTCTTACATTAACGGTAAATGTATTTAAAGCACAAGCACAATCTGGTTTTGAATTAACATTCGATAAAGAAAAAGAAACTGTTATTGACGCAGAGTTTAAGGCACTTGCCGTAACAAACAAGAATGACGGTAACTTAGTAGAAATTATTGAGCAAGTAGGTGTCCAACCAATACCGACAGTTTTAGCAATTAGTCCTACAACTATGACTGTAGCATCATTACCTGCAATGGTTAAAGTAACTGGTACTAACTTCAATCCTGATAGTATCGTTTTTGCTGAACAATTTGATGGTGCACATGACCTTAAAACTTTCTATGATAGTCCAACTACTTTGTATGCAGAAGTTAAGGGATTAAGTGCGTCTAGCTATTCTATTAATGTTAAAAATGGAACTCAGGTTACAGCGACAAGTAAGAGTTTAGTAATTTCATAATTTGAAAAGGGAAGGTATATCCTTCCTTTTTATAATTTATCAGAAAAATATAATGAGGTGAAAAAATAATGGCTGAAATTATTGATTTAGATTTATTAGTGTCCGAACCAATCTCGTTTAAAATTGCAGGGGAAATTTATGAAATTCCGTCTTCCCTTACGACTGAAACTGTAATCAACTTAATGAATGTTGAACAACAAATTAAAAAAACAAAGGATATAGAAAAAATTCTAGGTCTTCAAGATAAAATGGTACTCATATTGTTTTCTCAATTAAATGATGTTAATGAAAATTGGGTAAGTAAGTTAAGTCAAACTCAAAAGAGTGCTATTGTCCAACACTATAAAACTCGTATGAATGAAATTAATTCAAACCCAAACTCCTCCTCCCTTCCCTCCCAAGAATAGAACAAGGGAAGGGTGATTTTAAACAGGAAGATGTTCAAATATTACCAAATATCGCATATTTGAATAGAAAAACAGGCATGGGATTTGAGCAATTAATGAAATTGCCTTATCCCATTTTTTTATCTTTTTTAAAAGAAAATCGACTTATGGATTTAAGAGAATCAGAAGACGGGCGTGAGTATTTAGCAAAAATTGATCGTCTAAATGTAACTACTCCAGATTTCAGCAAATTAAGCAAGTTAAGTGGTTTTAAAAAGGCAGGTGAGAATTAATGAGTGAAAGTGCATTTGATTTAGGCTCATATGGAGCTGACCTAGTGTTAGATTCCTCTCAGTTTGAAACAAGTATGTCTAACGCAGAGTCACAACTTACCAACCATGAAGGCAAAACAAAAGGATGGGCTAAGAACATCGGAATGATTGCAACAGGAGCCGTAGCAGGTTTAGGTGTGGCATTGGCAGGTGCAGCAGTTGCAGGAGTAAAGATGGCAGATGATTTAAATAAAGCATTAAATGGTTTGCAGGCTAGTACAGGAAGTACCGATGAAGAAATGAAAGGCATGGGAGATAGCCTTAAAAATATATACAATAACAATTTTGGAGAATCCTTTGATGATATTGCTCAGTCAATGGCATTGGTTAAGCAAAATACAGGATTAGCTGGAAAAGAGTTAGAGAGTGCAACTCAGAATGCTTTAATGCTTAGAGATACCTTTGATATGGATGTAGCAGGTTCGACCAACGCAGCCAATTCAATGATGAAACAATTTGGTATATCTTCAAAGGAAGCATTCAATCTAATTGCCCAAGGTGCACAAAATGGAGCGAATAAAAACGGAGATTTGATTGATTCTCTTAATGAATATTCTCCTCAATTTAAGGCGATGGGATTCTCAGCAGAACAGTTTACAAACGTATTAATTGACGGTGCTAAGAATGGTCAATTCAGTATTGATAAAGTTGGCGATGCGATGAAGGAATTTAATATTCGTTCAAAGGATCTTTCTACTACTTCATTGGATGCTTTCAAATCCTTAGGGATGAATGGCGAAAAAATGTCTGCTAGTTTTGCAAAAGGTGGAGAGAGTGCTCAGAAATCATTTAATCAAGTAATGACCTCGTTAAATGGCATAAAAGATCCTGTGGAAAAGAATCGAATTGGAGTTGAACTATTCGGCACCCAATTTGAAGATTTGGAAGCGAAAGGGATTGCAGCTTTAGGGAATATTGGAAACACTGCTTCATTATCCAAAGATGCTTTAGGTGAAATTAACAAAGTTAAATACAGCTCATTTGGCGACGCAATCGAAGGTATAAAAAGAAATCTCCTCACTGGTCTACTTGAACCGATGCAAAAAAATGTTCTTCCAATCCTTTCTGATTTTGCAAATTGGATTTCAGCACATATGCCACAAATAGAAGCTACAATTTCCACTGTCTTTAGTGCGATTGGTACTGTAATTGGAGGCTTTATTAGTGTAGTTAAGGGTATTATTTCAGTTTTTCAAGAAACTGATTCCTCGACAAATTCTTCCTTTTCAAAAGTTAGGGATACCATTTCCACAATCCTCGGAACAATAAAAGGTATTATTTTCGATATAACTTCAGCCATAAAAATACTTTGGCAAAAATATGGTGAGGACATCATGAAATATGCGAAAACAGCATGGGAAAATATATCAACAGTTATTTCAGGTGTGCTTCAAGTGATCCGTGGAATTGTTCAGGTTGTCACAGGATTGCTCACAGGAGATTGGGATAAAGCGTGGAAAGGAATAAAGAATATTGTTTTGGGTGTCCTTACAGCTATTAAGGGTTTATTAGACCAATACCTGAATATGTATAAGGCTGTGGTAAATACAGTAATGACAGTTATTTCTAATATTTTCAAGACTATTTGGGAAGGCATTAAATCGACTGTTACGAAAGTTGCTTCGGATATTTATTCGGGTGTAAAGGGTAAATTTGAAACTTTGAGTTCATCTATATCTTCTATTTTCAGTAGCATTTGGTCTACAGCTAAGACTATTTTTGGGAAAATTAAGGATGCCATAACATCACCAATAGAGACAGCAAAAAGTACCGTTTTAGGTTTAATTGATAAAATTAAGGGAGCATTCAATTTTACCTGGTCTTTGCCTAAACTAAAACTTCCCCATGTTAGCGTTGATATGAAGAAGAATTCTCTAGGTATTCCATATCCTGACTTTGATATATCGTGGTATAAGACAGGTTCTTATTTTAACAAACCTTCAATTGTAGGTCTTGGTGAATCTGGCGGTGAGGTAATATTACCCGTGGAAAATGAAAATTATATGGCTCCGTTTGCTGACGCTGTTTATGATAGGCTGGCTACTAATTTATTAAAGCGTGCATCAAATAATAATGTCTCAGCTTCCACTCAAACCATTAATTTAAATCCTAATTTCAAGTTTGAAGTTACTGATAATAGTGGTTCATTTGATGCGAGAAAAATAACAAAAATGGTTACCGATGAAATGATGAATATGATGAAACCATACGGTTTTATTAGATAAATAAACAAATATAAGGCTAAAATCAATTGAATCCTAATGGGTTCGTGTTAATTGATTTTAGCCTTTTTTTTCATTTTAGGATGAATCGTAAGGGGATAGAATTCAAACGATTATTTCACGTTAATTTTACGTTTAAAATCAATTCTAATTATTAATTTAAGCTACTATTTATTTAAACAATTTCCCCAAAAGCCTACCTGATAATTTACCAGCAATTCTTCTTTCTACTCTTTTACCAACTTTCCCTTTTTTGATTGCATTAACATCTCCTAAAATTTTTGCGGTTCCGTATAGTAAACTTCTAAACTTATTTATGGACATTTTGACAATCCTCCTTTATCCATTTATTGCTAATTATATCATGAAAAATTACAATTAAATGACTAATCCCAAAATTTATACTTATTAGGAAATATATCCATTATACTAAAGTTAGATTTTGGGAGGAGGGAATACATATTGAAAAAGTTTAGTGTTTTTGTTTTATCTATCATTTTACTTCTAGGATTAATATTACCAGTTACCCCAGTTAATGCAGCTAGTAGTCCTTATTGTGATCAATATAAAGGTGTTAAGAAAATTTGGTGGAATGGAATGGATCTAAGGTCTGGTCAAATAGGTAGATTGATCGTATTAAAAAATACCCCATTATATAAATTTTCCGGAACTGCAAAGGTTATTGCTCGGTATTTAAAGCCAGGTGAGTTTTATCGAATTTATGCTTTTAAACCTGGAAGTTTAAGTGTTGGTGGAGGATTGTTTGTAGATAGAGATTATGTGAAATATGAAACTCCGAGTAAGAACAAAATTGATGCTGTCAAATGTATTAATGGTACCTATTTAGAGAGTCCACCAGTTGTTGTGGTTCCTACGCCAACACCTAAAGAACCAAAGTATCCTGTAGATATAAAAACGCCTGAATTAAAAGACCTTTACGATAAAGTAATGAATTTAAACACGAAGGTTTCGTCAGGCAAATATAAAACATATTCTGAATTATTTGATGAGTATCAAGAAATTGATAAGATTATAATGTCAGCCCCATATAATATACCTTCTGGTAGCATATTAATCCCTTTTTATAATGTAATGGATTTTAAATACAGAGTAAGGAATCCCAAAATTATTGTCACCTTTAGTAATAATGAAAAATTTATTTTAGATACGTTTCTTTCGACTATACGGTTCACCGACAATAAGTATTATTTTCAGTTTAACTATCTTGAACAAATTTATAAGATTTTATCAGATTCATACTATATTAATTATAATTCTAATTATCCAGCAGGCATTTTAGGGAATATTCACGGTAATGGTGCTGTTCCTACACAAAAAGTTTTTCTAAATCCTAGTGATATAAATTCTAAGTATTACTTTGAATATACTTTCCAGTTTAAAGACAATAAAGATAAAAAAATTGTTAGTTACAGAGATAGGTACAGTGATTACCTATATCCACCAATAACAATTGAGGAACTTATTGATGGTTTAGGTGTAAAGGCAGAAGTTACTGTATCAGATACTAACATTTTTGAAATTAAATTATTGGATAAGTTACCAAATAAATAGTATTAATCTATATTTTAAAATAAAGCCCCTTCTCAATCGAGAGGGGCTTTATTACTGATCAACCATCCATCACCCATTTTAAGTACCCTACACCCTGGATTTGCTTTCTCTAGTTTTTTTCGTATCTTTTTATCTTCAATTTCTTGTTTAACCTCCGCACGATTTATCCTATCCATCGTTTCCTCAATTGTATCTCCAGCTTCGATTAATCCTAAATCTGGCAACAATATAAAAGTGATTTTATCCCCAATTTTCATACAACAATTCTCCTCCCTTTTATTACGATTACATTACAAATGGTTATGTATAAGCATTATTCTTAATGTGGTGGCATATGCTTATTAGCAAAAGCAAAGCGTGCTAAAAGCTTCCATGGAGCTTCTACATACATTTTCAATAATTAAATAGAACTCGAAATTTTAAGCCTTTCAGCCATGCTGGAGGGCTTTTTTACTTTTCATCAATACATACCCAAATTTCATCTAATTGTTTATTTAGTTCCTTGCAGATTTTATAAGTAATTACAAAAGAGGGTAAAGATTTTCCATTAACTAATGCACTTAAAGCAGCTTTGCTTATTCCAATTTTTTCAGCAAAATCTCCCATCTTAAATTTAGGATTTTTTTGTTTTTCTTCAGCAAAGATAATTCTCAAACGACATTCAAATTTCATTTTTATCACCAATTTACTAATTCTCGATATAGATTTCATTTCCTTTTTTAAAAAATAAAGTTCACTTTATTTTTTTAAAGTGGACAAGATATTTTTTAAAAATTAGTTCATAAGTATATATCAAGTAAGTAAGAAACACATCTTATCTACTTCATATCCCCAATAATTCAGAAGGTGGTGAGAATTAATGCCGATTGTGAAACCTGCTTTATGTTTGAACACTGATGATCCTGAACAAAAAGAACTTTATGACTTCATTACATTGTTGCCAAATGGGAAGAAACGGAATGCAAGTTCTTTTCTTCGAACACTTGTTGACCGTGAATATCAAAAGAGAAGGTTTGAATATTTAGCTGAAAAGGAAAAATTTATACAAGAAAAAAAGACGCAGGAAGCGTCTTCTGATGAAGTGATTAAATCAAACGGTGGTATTAAATATATACCTAAAAAATGAATTAACCAGCCAAAACATTCACCAAAATACCAATTGCCCCACCTATCATTGCTCCAATTAGAAATGTCATGAACAGTCACCTCTTTAAAAAGGATTTAGTTTTATTTTTCCCTTTGATTTTAAAATTATTCAATTCGGAAGGAGTTACATCATGAATACACAAACACTTGATTTTAAATCATTTGTACGAAATGAAAAATATCCGACTAAAGAATTATTAACATTATTAGAAGATAAAAATTTACTAAAAGTTGTTAAAGTGGGAGCAGGATTGATGTTGGTTTTAATTCCAAAAACCGCATTTGCAGCTACAAAAGCTACAGCAGATCAAACTTTTGGTGATATATGGGACGCAGTGATGAACATTGTTGATTGGATAGTGGTGGGAGTTTTAGTATTTGCAGGAGTTGCATGGATGTTTGGACATCGAACTAAGGCACTAGAATTATTGATTGGCGGAAGTGCAGGATATATTTTGGCTCGACACGCAATTGACATTCGAGACTTTCTCAAAAAGTTATAGGAGGTTTAAAGATGGGAACTAAAACAATCATAATGCTTTGTTTAGTGGGTTATCGTCTTTATTCACATAGAAATAAACCGATTAAGCCAGTTAATTTTAATGCATTCCTTCAGAAAGGAGGAAAAGTTCATGAAATTTCAATTATCAGGTGAATATGGGGAATTAGCAGAGGTTCGAAATAATATTCCTCATCATGGTTTGGATTTTGCAATGAGACAGGGAACTGAACTTCATAGCGTAATGAACGGAACTGTTGAAAAGGTTGTTAATTTTGGCACACATGACTTGGGAAAAGGTGTCTTTGTTCGGAATGAGGACGGTACTTTATCAATATATGGGCATTTGTCTCAAATTAAAGTTAAGTTAGGTGAACATTTACATGCAGGAGAGTCAATCGGATTAAGCGGAAATACAGGAAATTCAACAGGGGCACATTTGCACTATGGAATGAGAGATGCTAGTGGTCACTGGATTGATCCAACTCCAATTGCAGATAAAGTTGCAAATATGCAGGGTAGCGGTTTTCATCCAGTTCAATTTTTAACTAATCAATGGAATCATTTGGGGGATAAAGTTATTGGTGCTGAAAAAGATTTTATATTTCATCCATTACAAGATTTTTTAAAGGATTCATTAATTTCTTTAGGTCATACACTAACAGACTTAATGCCAGAAATAGGTTGTGCTATCACTTTTGCATCAGCAATCGCAATTATGTTTACAGGTAACTTCCCAAAATTTATCACACGTTGGGGATTTGGAATGATGGGAGTGATATCATGGATAATCTTAGGAAAATAGAGTCCATTAAGCTATCGAAGTATTTCGCATATCAAAAAAATAAAATGATTACTTATCGAATAATCCCTCATATTTCCGTGACTAATAATCAAAACTCAAAAATGTGGAGAGTCTTACACAAAATGTATGAAATTTACGATAAAATTCCTTCTAGGTTAAGTAGAAATGGATTTAAATTCACATTTCGGGAAAAGGATTCTATATGGTTTGATGTGATATTTCGACAAGAAAATAATGAGAAAAAGATTGAATTTTATGTTAGCACATCTGAATTGTGGGGTAAAAAATTCAAAGAGATCCTCGAAAATTATATGAAGGTTACAATAGAAGAAGTTGAAACAAAAGCAATAGAAATTCCTGATAGTAAAAATACAGTCCTTCAAGAAATTCGCCTATCTCGACACGACATTTTCTCACTAGGAGTCAAAGCCTCAGAACAAACTACTCCAATAGCCTCTTTATTAACCGCACTAGATGATATTTCAATGGATGGTGACTTTGCTCGTTTATCTATATATACTGAAACTTTTGACCGTAAAAAATGGGCACAGAATGGTCATTGGGCTCATGAAAAAATACAAAAGGGGAAAGTACCTGTTCGTGCCAGAATCACCCCTAGCAAGGTTCAAAAGGCTTTAAAAACAGGTATTTCCACAATTGCAAATGAAGTGTATGACGTTTTGAATGACATTATGGATGCAATCTCCAATACATTCTTCAAGAGTGAAAAAGGCTTTGAAAAGAAAAAGATTATTGATAAAAAACACGCATTAATTGAAGAATTAAATTCAAGTACAGTTACTCAAAAATCAACTGAAAAGTTAAATCAGCCTGTTTTCAAAACGTTTATTCGTGTAGCAGCCGTAACGGATAATAAATTAAGAGGGGATCTTATTGCTAATACCATAAGTAGTGCCTTTTCTGAAATAGCCGGTGATAATGAACTTTTACCATTTAAAATACGCTTGAAATCCCGTAAACGTGAAGTAATAAATGAATTGAATACTTTACATTTATCTAAAAACACTAAAGCGGATGGTGATGTTTCATTATTAAGCTGTGATGAAATAGCAAAGGTAGCCATTCAAATGCCAACATCCATAATCCAGCAACGATATGAAAATGAATTAGCAGTAAATAAGAAAGTAGAAACGGATATTTCCCCAATTTTCATTCATAAAGAAAAGAAACCTGGTGTAAGAATCGGGGATATTATAATCAATATCGGTAGCAATAATATTAAATTTAATGACAAAATCTTAAAAATACATGAATTAAAAAGTAATAGCATTTTAGTTGGTCATTCGGAATTTAAAGGTAAGGAGTATCCTATTGGAATTCCATTAAGTAACCCTGAGGAAACATACAAAGGTTATGTAGCAACTGGTGGGATGGGTAGCGGTAAGGATACTTTTATTCAAAATTTCGTTACAGAGGCAGCGATAAATCACAATATTAGCTTCGTGGTGATTGATCAAGTAAATAAAGAAGGCTTACAGGGAATGGCAAATGGTATTCGTGACAGCCTTCCACCTGAAAAGGTCATAGATATCGACTTATCTGACGAAAACTATTTACCTCCATTAGACTTGACCGAGGTCATGGAAAAGTTAGGACGTAAAGGGGCAGACAGATTCGCTAACGAATTGATTGACTTCTTTCAAGATTTAGAAGGAATGGGTCAAAGTAGAAAAATATTAAGAACATTTGCTCAAGCATCAAATGGAAGTTTATACAATATAAAAAGGTTACTTGAAGAGGAGTCGTTTAGAAAAGAAACAGCACAAAGGTTAAGGAACGAAGGTAAAAGGAGAGTTGCTGAAGAAATCGAAAAATTTATTAGCGAAAACGAATTAGTGGAAAAGAGAAATACAAAAGGGGAAGTTACTTCATCGGATTGGAAATGTACTAAGGATGGTCAAAAGTCATTAGACGGAAAAGCAAGTGCAATATTTAACCGTTTGGATGAGTTCATGGGTGACTCAACATTATTTGAAATCTTTGCCCAACCGCCAAAAGCTGAAATGAATCTTGAACAATGGATGAGGGAGGGAAAAGTAATTATTTTCAGAGTACCAGATAGAATATTGTCCACTGTTGCAGTCAGGACACTGGTTCATTGGATTACTTTAAAAGTTTTAATGACTCGAATGTTAATGACAGTAAAATCACAAGGGAACGGAGCATTTATTATTTTTAATGAACCTCAAACGTATTTAAGCGAAAATAAAGGGCTTGCTAAGTTATTATCACGAATTGCAGTTCAGGGTAGAAAAGAGCGTTTAGGAAGTATCTTTGCGTGTCACCATTTAGGGCAAATTAAAGAGATTTCAGAGGACTTAATCAGTGGAGGGGTAAACTGGTTATTGTTTAAAAACGACAACGAAAACACGTTTAAATCGCTTGAAACACAGTTGCAACCTATAACTGTTGAAACAGCTTTAAATATCCCTAATACGAAAACAACCAGACATGCAATTTGCATAATGAATTTCGGAGGAGAAAGAAAGCCTGCTTTCATGGTTAGAATGCTGAAACCGTCATATGAGCGATATAAACCATACGATAATTCATTCTTAACCAAACGACATTCAAGATTGTTTGGAAGGCATTTTGATGAAATTGAAAAAATAATTGATGAACAGGAAATAAAGAGTGGCTGAAATTAGTCGCTCTTTATTTGTTTAATTTGTTAATTTTTTCTAAAATCACACATAAAGTATATTGATTAAAGAAGGAGGGGGAATATTGGAAAATTCTATTGGTAAATCACTGAGAAATATAGGCTCATTTACAATATTTATTGGTATTATAATTGGATTTTTCAAGGGTTTTGACAATTCTGATTTATATGAGACAACTATGCACTGGTCGATTGTTTTTCTTTGGTCAGCAATTGGATTTGTTTCAGGAATGTTATTTATTGGCTTTTCAGAAGTTCTATATTTACTTCAGGGTATATACATAAATTTAGAAAAAAAGGAAATAGAGAGTAAATTAGATGTCCCTTTGAATGAAATTAATGAAGATTGTGAAGATAATGAAAAACCTAGGGCAGATGTTTATAATTCCATAATGGAAAATAAAAATGAAGATGATTGATACAAATTGAAAGAGTGGCTGAGAAGTCGCTCTTTCAATTTGTTTATATATACTTATTTTTGATTAACAGAAAATTTTGACACTTTGTTACTATATAAGTATAATGACAAAGGATATTAAGATGAAGGAGAGGAAAGTACTGAAAATTAATAAAACAAAACCAATACAACCAAAAATTAAAATTAGAAATGAAATATTTTTAGGGGAATTTAAAATCGAAGATTATCTACAGAAAGAAGTGTCCTTACTTTTAGAGAAATTTAGGAATGAATGACGAGGTGAAAAAGATGGCATCAACTAAAAAGCCAACGAAATCAAAGGTGCACATAGTAGATAGAGTATTTTTAGATAAAATTAAACTTGAAGATTACTTTCGAAAGGAAGCAGATTTGTTATTAGAAAAATATAAGTAGAATAAGAAAGATTAAGGTTATGAGGTTGGTCACATTGAATGAAAAAATAACTCTAGATGTTAAAGATATTATGAAATTAACGGGGATTGGAAGAGACAGTGCCTACGATTTAATGAAAAGCGGAGAATTTGCAGTTAAAACAATTGGTAAGAAATATTTAGTCCATAAAGAAGTATTTGAAATCTGGTTAAAGGGAGAAAAAGGTAAAAAAAGATGGTAACAAATAATAAGGTGAAAAAAGAGGATTATAAAGTAATACATACTTATAATTCTGCTTCTGATGCTCCATGTTTAGAGGATATTATTGAAAGTGAAGAATTTGTAAAAATGTTGTATGGGTTAGTTATAAAGTATTCTAAAGTTTAAAAATTTGTATGTTATTAAATAGAATTTTGGAGGCAACTTTAGGTGTGACTACTGAAAAAAAAGTTATGTTAAACGTTAATGACGTAATGGATATGATGGGAATTTGCAGACAAAAAGCATATGAGATTTTTAATTGTGGAGAGTTTCATGTAGTAAAAACTGGTAGGAAATATATGGTTCATAAAGAAGTGTTTGATGCATGGTTAAAGGGAGAAAAAGTAAAAAAAAGATGGTAATAAATGAGGTGGGGAAATGAAAAAACAAATAGAAATAATTGAAATAGACATTAATGAATTTACTGGAATTGAAATTGCTAAATATCTCCTTTCAATTGGAACATATGCAGAAAAGAAAAAACTATAGTATAGCCTTCATTGAGCATGAAAAAGGAAGAAGATTTATCGGTCTTTTTGAAGGTCTACCGAGAATACTTTGAAAAATTGTAAATGAGATGAAGAGTGGCTGAAATTGGTCACTCTTTTTTTGACTAAATTTTACCTATTATACTTGTCTAAACAATGATAATGTCATACAATTAATATAATAACAGTTTTCAGTGTAAGAGGTGTGATAATGGATAAAGTAAAAGTCGCAGCATATTGTCGTGTCAGTACCAACAGTAAAGATCAAACTCATAGTTTTGAGGCTCAAAAAGAATATTTTGAGGAAATAGCAAAAAAAAGTGAAAAGTATGATTTAGTTCAAATTTATGCTGACAAAGGATTAAGTGGAGTTAGTTTCAAAAAAAGGGATCAATTTCTACAAATGATCCATGATGCAGGTATAGACGTAGTTAAAGGGGTAAAAAGTTATGAATTTTTGACTGACAATGGACGAGAGCCAAAGTTTTCTAAAATTCTTATAAAGGACATCTCAAGGTTCTCCAGGAACATGACTATAATTCCGTTGTATAGAGCTTTAATTGAAAAAAATGTTTCACTAGAATTAACGAACATGGGGCAAGAATTTAAGTCTGAATCCGATGAATTTAACTTAAATATGCTTTTAAATTTTGCCCAAATGGAGTCAGTGGATCGCAGCAAAAAAATTAGATGGGGATTAAATGAATCTGCGAAAAAGGGTATTGTAAAAATGGCACAACCATTATACGGATATCATTATGATCCAGAGACAAAAGAGGTCAGCATTGTTGAAGAAGAAGCTAGAACAGTAAAGTTAATATTTGATATGTATGTCAATCAAAACCTTGGTGTTAGAAGAATCAATAAATATTTTGAAGCGAATAATTTTAAAACGAGAGATGGAAATAATTTTGGCTATTCAACGCTACAAAGAATGATAACAAATCAAAAATATTGTGGTGACTTAATATACCTTAAATACGATTCTGGAACTGTTTTGAATAAAAATTCCACTTATAAAGTAAGACCAGAAGAAGAGTGGGAAATTCATTATGACAAAATACCTGCAATTATTTCGAGAGAGATATTTGAAAAGGCACAAGAATTAAGAAAAGCTAGACAAACCTCACTCAGAGGCAAAAAGAATGCCCATACAGAATACTCCAAGTTATTAGTTTGTGGGAATTGTGGGGCTTACTATGGGCGAAATAAAGCCAATGGGAAATACTTGATGAATTGTATGACCAAAAAAAGATTCGGTGTAAAAAGATGTGATTATCCCAATATAAAAGTTGAGGATTTAGATGATTTTATCAATACCTTATATGAAGGCAACTTTTACAACTATATAGTATCAATGAAGAATTTAAAAGTTGATAAATTATTGAAACTTAAAGAGGAGTTAATTAGTAAAAAACATGCAGAAACTCCGGCAGAATATTATTTGAAAAAAGAAGAATTGGTAAAAACACAAGAACAAAAACAAAAACTTCTTGATTTATACTTAGATGGTAATTTTGAAAAACAAACTTTGGACTCGAAAGCTGAGGAAATAAATAATAAAATTTCCACTCTTGAAATAGAATTAAAAAATTTATCATTGCCTGTTGAAGAAATTGAAAAACAAACAAAGGAAATTGATAAAAGGGTTGAAGAACTTGAAGAAATGCAGGTTAAAAAGAATCTGACTAAAGTAGATATCATCAATATGATTGATAGAATAGATATTGAACATTTTTTGGATCAAATAAATTTAGATGTTCATTTTAAAATTAACGAAACAATTAATAAGGTTTTAAATAAATTGAAGCCTAATGAAGATTTAAGCGAAATGCTTGAAGTGCCGTTTTGCTTTTCTGTTCCAGCCGGAAATAATGTACCCGTAAGAGTTCCTAAAAATGTAGTGGTTACAGAAGGAACAGATTTAAGAAAATTTGTAAAAGAGTACCATAAATCTATAAATAAACTCGCAGAAACAGTGAAGGAATATTTTGAAAATAAACATTGACTTTGAACCACATTTCTAGTGAAGTGGGTTTTCCAATCGTTGTGACCTTATATTTGCTTTATCGTATCGAAGCAAAACTCGATTTGGTCGTCCAATCGATTCAAAACCTTCCCGATCGTCTGAAGGAACGAACTCAAGTCTGACGTGTGTCAAATGGTTGTTTTTTATTGACAGTTTATTTCTAAATTGTTAAATTTAAAGAAGCCGTTGCACGTGGTAGATTTATGTAAAATGCTTGTTCAACGATTATTATAAGTTTGGATAAGGTAAAGAAACTAAAACTATGTACGTTGTAATTTGGTTAAATTTACACAGGCTTAAACAAGCCTCTAGGAGGAAGTTTTTACATGAAAAACGGTAAAGTAAAATGGTTTAATTCTGAAAAAGGTTTCGGATTTATCGAAACTGAAGACGGAACTGACGTATTCGTTCATTTTTCCGCAATCCAAACTGAAGGTTTCAAAACTTTAGATGAAGGTCAAGAAGTTTCATTCGAAGTAGTTGAAGGAGCTCGTGGACCACAAGCTGCTAATGTAACTAAAAGATAATTGTGAACAAAATGATAAACAGTCCGGACCTTGTTCCGGACTGTTTTTTTAATTTGATAATTAAATTTAACAAAGCTTAAATAATATGAAAACTCTCCGTTTTAAGCACTAAAATTTGATTATCACTTGCCTTTTTTACTTAATCATTACTTAATCTTAACTCCCACATATTCCCGTTTCTCCAGTACCTTCTTTCGCGATTAAAGACTTGAGTTCTAACCCTTCGTCTAGAAGACCGTCTGCTTGAAGAGCGCCTACGGGAAGAACGCCGTCTAGAAGACCGTCTACTTGAAGAGCGCCGCCGAGAAGATCGTCTGCTTGAAGAGCGCCTACTGGAGGACCGCCGCCGAGAAGACTGTCTGCTTGAAGAGCGCCTACTGGAGGACCGCCGTCTAGAAGACCGTCTACTTGAAGAGCGCCTACTGGAGGACCGCCGTCTAGAAGATCGTCTGCTTGAAGAGCGCCTACTAGAGGAGCATCGCCTAGAAGATCGTCTGCTTGAAGAGCGCCTACTGGAGGAGCACCGCCTAGAAGATCGTCTGCTTGAAGAGCGCCTACTAGAGGACCGCCTACTAGAGGACCGCCGCCTAGAAGAACAACGAGTAGTTGAGCGCTGTCTAGAAGTTCTGCGTCTTGATGTTTGCCGTCTAGAAGTACGACGAGTAGTTGAACGCTGTTTAGAAGAGCGCCGTCTAGAAGTACGACGAGTAGTTGACCGTCTGCTAGAAGAACTCCGATTTAATGATCCTAACCCTGGATCGCGAAACATAAAATCACCAAAACCAGCTGTTTTCACTTCTTCAACAGCATTTTGAATATCTTTTTGGGAATATTTCCCCATTTCAATAAACCTCCTTTACTTACTTTAGGAATGAAAATGACCAGTTGGATTTATTTTCTATCACTCCATTACCTACTATTACTTTATTCAAAATCGTCCACTTGGCATGGGTGAAAGGCATAATTTATCGAAAAGAAAATTTTAAAAACGTGTTATCCATTTTTCCATTCCCAAACAACATAATGTTGCAATACACCATTTAATAGGAAGATTCATATAATTTAAGGTATTAAACTAATAGGATAAGGCAGCTTAAGTTGAAATTTATTTTTTTACCATGAATATGTTGATTAATTTCACCAATCATCCACAACTGTTTTTTTCTAAAATCAGCAGAAGGGAGCATTAGAAATGGCTGAAAATAATAAACTAGAAACCCTTCAACTATATATACATCCCAATAATCTTAGAGAACTAAAAAGTGATATTTGGTGTGAAGATCCTGTCCCTGCCCAATTAAAAATATCAGGGAAAAAATTAGAGGTTGATGTAAATTATCGGGGATCACACATTAGAAATTATCGAAAAAAATCTTACGAAATATCATTCTTCAAACCAACTAAATATAAAGGTTCAAAAATTATTCATTTAAACGCAGAATATAGGGACCCTTCATTACTCAGAAATAAACTCTCATTTGATTTTTTCTCGGAAATAGGAAATCTTTCTCCATACTCTAGGCATGTGCTTCTGAATTTAAACGGAAAAACAGAAGGGGTTTACCTTGAAATTGAATCTGTTGATGAACAATTTATTGAGCGAAGAAAGCTCCCTAATGGTGCTATTTTTTATGCAGTGGATGGAGATGCAAACTTTTCATTAATAAGTGACCTTGACAAAGAAACCAAAAAATCACTTGAACTGGGGTATGAAAGGAAATATGGTACAGCGAATGATGATATCTTTTTGCAGGAGCTGATATTTAAAATAAATACGATACCTAGAGCTGACTTTGAAAAGGAAATTCCCAACTATCTAAATGTAGAGCAGTATTTTCGTTGGATGGCGGGGGTGATTCTAACCCAAAATTATGATGGTTTTGTTCATAACTATTCTTTGTACAGAAATAGTGTGACAAGGCAATTCGAAATAATTCCCTGGGATTATGATGCAACATGGGGTCGGGATGTTAATGGAAAAGTAATGGAGGAAAACTATGTTCCAATCCAAGGATACAATACACTTACAGCACGTCTATTGGATGTAGCTAATTTCCGAAAGATATACAAGGAATTGCTCTGTAAGATTATGGATCATCAATTTACCGTCGAGTATATGCAGCCAAAGATAGAAAGTATGCATCAATTAGTAAGACCCTATGTCCTTTTAGATCCCTATAAAAAGGAGAAAATCGATCAGTTTGATATAGAGCCAAGTAATATTTGCTCATTTATTGAGAGTAGAAAACGTTTTTTGAAAGGATCGTTATATAAATTAGATTAATAATGGAGTAGGCAATAGCTGAATTTTAAATAATTAGGCATTTAACCTAGGTCAGTGTCCATACGAGATACGTATATATGCATTATAGATCACCATTAAATGGAAGAAGAGAGTAGGAGGATAAAAAGATGGAACAGTCATATCACTCATTCCTTATGGCTTTAAAAGGAAAAACAGTGACTATTTATAAAGCAGGCCCAGAATCAAAAAAAGGGAAAATCTTAGATGTAAAGCCAGATTATATCGCTCTACACGCTGAAAATAATAATAACAATAACAATGATCAATCCAAAAAAGATAACAATGATAATCAAAATGACCAGAATACAGTTGTCTATTATCAGGTACAACATATTAAAAGCGTGATAGAAGACACTAAAACAAACTCAATGCAGATTATGGAGGAACAAGCAGAGGTAGAATACTTCAGATCAGAAAATTTTATTAGCTTGATGGAACAATTTGTGGATCAAACCATTCAAATTAACCAAGGTGGTCCTCAATCTAAGCATGGAATACTAGTAGCTGTATTTGGAGATTTTCTAGTCCTCTATACAGATGATGATGGACTTGTTTATTTCAATATCGAACATGTAAAAAGTGTTAGTAAGTTTAACGAAAATAAACAGAATGATGAAAATGCCACTAATATACCAGAACTGCAAATACCAGAGTGTGTTTGTGTAGATTTATTTCAAGATGTTTTCAAGTATTTCTCACATCAATGGGTATCCATTAACCGTGGCGGCCCGGACGCAATGGAGGGAGTATTAGTAGAAAATGTCGGAGGACATTATACACTTGTTAACAACCAAGAAGTAATGAGGATCCATCCTTTCCATATTCAAAGTATAAGCGTTGGACCTAAAGGACATTTAAAACAAAATAATAACGAAAACAATAACGAAAATAATGACGAAAACAAAAATCAAGAACAGAATGAAGAATCATCAAATGAGTGTTCGAGTTCATCAAATGAAAGTTCGAGTTCATCAGATGAAAGCTCAAGTTCATCAAATGAAAGTTCTAGCTCGTCAAATGGAAAACGCTCATCAGGTAAAAGAAGATCGAGCCGTAAATCAAGTAGAAGACGCAGCAACCGCCATCGTTCTTGTCGTGAAAATATTGTTAAATCCATTGATTATACCTGGAAATATTAATCAATAAAGATGAATGCATTATTAATAAATACAATAACCTACTGGTGCATTGGTATGAAAACCAGTGCACTATTTTTTTTAAAAAAAAGAAGAGCTTGAAAGGGGTGAGTATATGAATGAAATTAATAATTTAATTGGTGAAGAAGTACTTATAGAAATTTCGGGAAATACACTCTTTAACGGGATATTAATTGATATTGGTCTTGATCTTTTGGTGTTATTTAATGGAAAACAATTCCTTTATATTCCACTCACGCATTTGCACAATATGAAAGTCAATCCAGATCCAGAAATTACAACAGAAGCACCATCATTGGCAACAATTGAAAAAAATATGGATACAGGTTTGGCATATCGAAAAATATTAAACAATTCGAAAGGCCGCTTTTTGGAAATTTTCGTTACAGGCAATAGATCAATTCATGGGTATATTACAAATGTTATGAATGATTATATCGCGTTCTATTCTCCTGTCTATAAAACAGTGATGATATCGATGCAGCACTTAAAATGGTTTACTCCTTATAGTTCTCAACTAACTCCATATACATTAAGCAATGAAAGCTTGCCTGTAGTCCCTTCAACAATTCCTTGTGCTAGAAGCTTCGATGAACAATTAATAAAATATCTTGGACAACTGGTTGTGTTTGATTTAGGTGATAATCCAGAAAAAATAGGTTTACTAAAAAATATAAACAATAATATTGTCCAATTAGTTAGTGCTTCTGGGGCAACGATTTACTGGAAACAATACCACCTAAAAACAGTCCATTTGCCTTAACACAAACTCGTCAGTCGGCGAGTTTTTTTTATTAATCAAAACTATTCCTAATAAAGGGGACTAGTAGTACTATTTTTGACAATTTTTTTGGAAAATACATAAAAATGACAAAATAAAACCTATTGTTCAATTTATTTCGAAGTATAATTGAATTATCCAACATTTGTAATTTAATTTTCTGTTTGGATTACAAAATAAAGGAATTTGGTGTTGATATTGAATTTACCTCCATTAGAAAAAAGAGTAGTCGTTACAGCGGTATTAATTTTTTCTGCTCTAGCAGGTTTCCATTTGTTTACGCATCAATACTTAGAACTCAGCTTGTGGATTTCTGCTATTTTTATCACCATTTATCTGTATGAAAAAAGTAAACAAGAAAAAATAAACTATCAACATGCAAGACAGGAATGGGATCAGATAACTCGTGAGCAGGAAAATATGATATTGAAGATGGAAACCATGATGAATGATGCAGAGAAATTGGGCATTTTGGGTGAATTGGCAGCAGGTATTGCCCATGAAGTTAGGAATCCATTGACAACCTTAAAAGGATTTTTACAATTAATGGGTACTGACTTAGATGAGCATAAGAAAACATTCGTGGATTTGATGCTAACAGAAGTAGATCGAATCGAAATGATCACAGATGAATTCATGTCAGTGGCAAGGCCACATGCCCCTTTAAACAAAGAGGAGAATGTCATATCCTTATTAGAACAAGTAGAAAAATTACTGCATCCACAAGCACTTTTAAATAATGTTCAGATTGTGCTTAGTACCAACACGAATCTAGTCCCACTCAATTGCGGAGGAAATCAATTAAAGCAAGTTTTTATCAATTTAATGAAAAATGCTTTTGATGCTATGCCATCCGGGGGAAATCTTTACATCAATGTTCTTCAGCAGTCTGAATCTATCGTGATCCATTTTATCGATGAAGGGCTAGGGATGCCTGAGGAAGTAATAGCCAAGTTGGGTGAGCCTTTTTTTACTCAAAAAGAGGGAGGTCATGGGCTTGGGATCATGATGTGTCGAAAGATTATTGATGCCCATAACGGGACGTTGGAGATTCAAAGCAAGGTTGGTGCTGGAACAACTTTTACAATTAATTTGCCAATCCAAAGGTGATTCCGTTAGACTAAAAAGAATAATAGTGATGATATTCTTGAAGCTAAGGAGATTTATTAATTGATTAGACAAATAGATTTTGAAGATGTAAATTTAGTCCATGATTTGTATGATTTGCAAAAAGCATCTTACTTAATAGAAGCTGAGTTAATCCGCTTTTTTGACATTCCTGCACTTAAAGAATCATTCCAGGAATTTAAGAAATGTGGGGAAATATTTTTTGGCTATTTTGAAGAAGGCAATCTAGCTGGGGCAGTTTCTTATGAACTTGTGGGAGTGGAATTGAATATCTGCCGGATGGTTGTCCACCCTAGCCATTTTCGAAAAGGGATAGCTAAGAATCTGTTGATCTATCTTGAAGAGAGCTTTCCAGATATTGTTTCGATCACTGTTTCAACTGGAAGGGACAATCTACCTGCCAAAACTCTATATTTAAAAAATGGATTTCAATTTGTTCGGGATATAGAAGTTGTACCAGGATTATTTATTAGTTGTTTTGAAAAAAGAAGAAGCATTTTGTAGCCTGAATAGTTCTGCTTTTGAAACATTTCTCATATTAAAAACTGGGCATAGCCCGGTCAGATTGTCGAGAAAGGGGTATTTTTCTCGGCAATTTTTATTTTCTCAGAATCCGAATACCAAATTTATCAAAGCTCCCTGCAAATGGGCCTGTTGATTTCCGCTCCAGGCACTCGCTTTCCGCGGGGAGGTCCTGAAGCCTCCTCGGCGTTACCGCCTGCGGGGTCTCCAGTGACCTCTATATCCCGCAGGAGTCGAGTGCCCTCCGCTCCAATCAACAGACCAGTTACAAAGCTAATATACTAATATCATTATAACGAATTAATGCGGTGGATCGTTAAAGAATCTGTGCAAAATAATAAGCTGTCGAAGGATTTTTCGACAGCCTGATCGGGTATAGCCCGGTCATTTTTTTGTTTAGTGTATATCTATTGTTTTAAAAAACAGTTTGAGTAATCAACCAAATATTTAACCCTAATATCAGGGTGGCAAATGCGGACGCAAGAATGGTGGTCCGTTTTTTATTCGTTAGAACACCCATCAGGTCTTTCTTTTGAGTGAAATAGATTAGCGCAATAACTGGAAACGGGAGAACAACACTTAAGATAACCTGACTAATAACAAGTGTTAATGTTGGATTCACTCCCATTGCTACAATCACTACTGTTGGGACCATCGTAACTAAACGGCGAATCCATAATGGAATGGTGAAGCCGACAAAACCTTGCATGATCACTTGGCCAGCCATTGTGCCAACTACTGAACTTGAAATTCCCGATGCAAGCAATGAAATAAGAAAAACACTTGCAGCAGCAGAACCAAGTAGCGGAGTTAAAGTATGATAGGCTGATGAAATATCAACAATTTGACTATTACCAGATGCATTAAAAACAGATGCAGCCATGTACATCATCGCCAAGTTAACAAATCCGGCAAGAGTCATCGCAATGAGAATTTCCTTTGAACTAAATCTTTGAATTTTTATCTTCTCAGAATCATTTCGGGGAACAATTCTCCCTTGAGTTAAACTGGAGTGAAGATAGATGGCATGGAGCATAACCGTTGCACCAATTACTCCTACTGCAAGCATAATGCTTTCATTATTACCTAGCCATGGAACAACACTATGGTAGGCAATTTGTGAAAAATTAGGCTGAGACAGCAATGTTTCGACTAAATAGCATAAGCCAATCAAGACTGCAAATGCTGCAATAAACTTTTCTAAGGGTCTAAATCCATATTTTTCTAACATTAATATCAGATAAGTGACAATCCCAGTAATGATGGTTGCGTAAAGCATTGGTATTCCCAGCAATAAATTTAAAGCAAGTGTGGCACCTAAGAATTCAGCAAGGTCAGTTGCCATTGCAGCAAGCTCCGATACGATCCACATTGTCATGGTAAGCCACTTTGGCATGAACTCTCGGCATACTTCAGGAAGGTTTCTCCCTGTCGCGATACCAAGTTTTGCTGACATATTTTGCAAGAGCAATGCCATGAGGTTTGCAAGAACAATTACCCACAGCATTTTATAGCCGAACCGAGCACCGGTTTGAATATTTGTTGCGAAGTTTCCTGGATCTATATAAGCGATAGAAGCAATAAAAGCAGGTCCGAGAAATGGAATAAGGGCTCGAATGCCTTTAACCTTTCCATTAATGGCATCTCGTGCAGCCGATACCGTTTTCAATTCTGCAGTGCGAGCACGTTTTACCGCTATTGAATTTAATGGGCTCATTGACACCATCCTTTCATTGTCAGTGTTTTTTTCATTAAAGCAAGCTTTGTTCGCTTGCGAATATTTTTTGCCCTAATGCAACTTTATAAAATTATTATATATGGTTTCGCGAAGTTTGTGTATCAATTTGACTTGAAAATTTAGATTTATTTTTAGGAATACATTTCAAGTGGGTAAGTGGATTGGTTTTTTAGGAGCAAATAAGTCTAAGAATTTCAGTTTATGATTGGTCGAGAACACTCGTGACTTCAGTCATGAGTGGTTCAAAGAAAATAGAGATAGTTAAATCATGTAATGGAGCCTTTACAAAATATCTAAAATAGTAAAAAAATGGCTCAGAGAACTCCGAGCCATTTTTTCATGTGAATTAGACAGTGAATATTGTAAGATGAGTGACCAATTTTTTTGTGTTTACTGTTTTGCAGGATTCGTTTCTAGAAATTGAGTTAACGATTTTATATTGTTTGCTTGATGAACTATCCCACTTTTATCAAAAAGAATATAGGTAGGGTCATTCGAAAGCTGAAGCTTTGGATAGATTTTTTTAGCTTGATCAAGTGGGAGGCTCAGGATTTCGTGAACTCCTTTTACTACTTTTTTGTTTTTTTCAATTGGTGACTTTTCATCCATTGTTCCAACCGCAAGAAGTGAGTAATGCCCACTTTTCGTAGGTAATAACTGTGGATATGAAAATGTGGTGCTAACGGTTTCTGTTTGTGTTAGTTTCTTTTGGGTAATCGCGCAAGACTTCTTTTTTGGAGGTTGCTTTACTTCATTGGACTGACATGCGGTCAAAAGAACAAGCACTAAACAAATTGGCCAAACGATTTTTTTCATGTGGGTTCTTCCTTTATTTATGTAATGTTTTTAAGCTTTTTTTCAACATACCATAAAAAAGCTATCTGTGAGCTACCTTTATGTGGAAGAATCGTGAAAAATGATCAGTTTTCTCTGTATTGAGTACTTGAACAAAATGCCCTTTCACGCTACATTTAAAAGGAAGCTTGATGAAGTAGGTGAGTATTTTGGATAAAAGATATTTTACAATAGGGATGGCTGGCCATATTGATCATGGCAAAACATCGTTAACAAAAGCACTAACAAATGTCGATACAGATCGCTTAAAGGAAGAAAAAGAACGGCAAATTTCGATCGAACTTGGATTTGCTCCATTATATGAAGATGAAGAAATTCAAATTTCTGTAATTGATGTTCCAGGACATGAGCGTTTTATTCGTCAGATGATTGCCGGTGTTGCCGGAATTGACTTGGTTGTACTAGTTGTTGCCGCAGATGAAGGGGTAATGCCCCAAACAAGGGAGCATCTTGATATTCTTGGATTTCTAGGGATTAAACATGGTATTATCGCAATTACGAAAATGGATCGTGTTGAAGAAGAATTTATTGAACTAGTGAAAGATGATATTTTAGAAGAATTAAAGGGGACAGTGTTTGAAGATGCCCCATTTACTCTTGTTGACAGCTTATCAAAAAAAGGAATTGAAGAAATAAAAACATTGATCATACAATCCTTAAAAGATCAGGAAATGCGCGATGCAAAAGGTGCATTTCGTCTGCCAATTGACCAAGTTTTTACTGTTAAAGGTCAGGGTACTGTTGTGCGTGGCACAGTCTATGAGGGCGCGGTAGAAGAAGGACAGGCACTGAAAATCATGCCAAAGGGAACAGAAGTAAGAGCACGTCAGATTCAAGTTCACCATAAACCAGCACAAAAAGCCTATGCTGGGCAACGGGCAGCAATTAATCTTGCAGGGGTATCGAAGGAGGATTTGGATCGTGGGGATGTCCTTGTTTCCTCCGAACATTTTATCGTAACGAAAACAGTTGATGTAGCAATAAGAGTTGTAGAAGACTTAGATTATATGGTTAAACAAAGAATGCCAATTAAGCTCCACCTTGGGACGGCAGAGGTTATGGGAAGGATTGTTTTCTTTGATCGTAACGAATTAAAGGAAGAAAACGGAGAAATTCTTTGTCAGCTTCGGCTTGAGGAAGAAATCCTGACGAAACGTGGCGATCGTTTTATTATTCGAAGGCCAAGTCCACAGGAGACAGTTGGTGGCGGCTGGGTAATTGATCCAAGAGGAAATAAATACAGGTTTGGAAATCAGACAATTGAGGATCTGGAAAAGAAAAAGGTTGGATCTCCGAAAGAACGGGTCACATCTGTTCTCTTTGAGGCAAAATCCTTGCCGATCAATGAACTGATAAAACGAAGCGCACTCGATGAAGAAATACTGGGAAATGTGTTAAATGATGAGGCGTTTGTTCTGTACAACGGAAAAGAATATACCCTTCGAACTATTATCCATTCGATTGAGGAAGATATTTTTGATCGATTACAGGAGTTTCATCTTGCTCATTCGATGAAAATTGGATTAAATAAAGCAGAGATTCTGCAATCGATGCAAAAAAGGTTCTCAAAGTCTCTTCTTGAGTATGTTGTCGAAAATGGAATTTCCACTGGAATTTTTACAAAGAAGGAGCAATTTATATCGCTTTCAAGCTTTACACCACATTTACCGAAAAGTTGGCAAAAACGGACGGAAAATATGCTTGCTGAATTAAAAAAGGATGGCTTAAAGGTTCGTTATTTCAACGATTATCTTTCTGAGGCGGGCATTCCAGATGGTCTTGTTGGTGATATAAAAAGATTCCTTGAAGAAGAAGAGTTGATTGTTCCACTTGATGATCAGTTTGTCTATTTTGGTGAAGTATTCAAGAAGGCAGTTGAAGAGCTACGTAGCAAGACAGGAGCGGTATTTGAAGTAGGGGATGCCAAAGAAGTTTTGGATCTCTCCCGTAAATACATGATCCCTTTTCTGGAAAGATTGGATTTAAAAGGACTTACAAAAAGAGTAGAGAATAAACGGGTGTGGCAATAGTGAACATCAAATGATGAAATTGTCTCAATCGCAATAACTTTAAAATGAACGTGAAAATCCCTTAGGAAATCGTTAAAATTCGAAAAAAGGCTCGAAAACATAAAAAGGGTAACCAAAAAATTCATTTTGGTTACCTTTTAATTAGCTAATCAGCAGAATTTATATTCATAAATTCTGCTAACGCATAAGTACAACTACGCCTAATCATCGCCCTTAGGGGCTCGCCAATCGGCGAGTTTTCTTTAGCTAATCAGAATTTATATCGATAAATTCTGCTCGCGCATAAGTGCAACTACGCCTCTGTCATCGCCCTTAGGGGCTCGCCAATCGGCGAGTTTTCTTTATAAAAATTGCGGTTTCGCGTAACTTCTAATAAATACATCTAAGAAAGAAATTCTGCTGGATTTAAGCCTAGTTCCCGACATATATCGGAAACCATTTGCTTTTCATTTTGGTCAAAATGTCCATCAGCATAGCCGATAGCAATGCAGTAGCGAGCAATTAATCTCGCAATTTCAGGTTTTGTTCTAACTTTTCCAAGTGCTTTAAACGCTTCAGCCTTACCGATGATTTGATCGTGTTCAATTTTCCCAACAAAATAATTGAATTTTTGGATGACCTTATTGGTTTCAAATACACGTAATTCATCACTTTGATGGACAAATTCAAGCATTTTCTCTCGTTCTGCTGGATCTAATCTTCCGTCTGCCATTCCTACCAAGGCACATCCTGCCACAACGGCATCCAATACATCCTGGCTTTTATACCGAGTAAATAATTCTTGTGCTCTTCGCTTCTGTTGATTGGCCCATTCAACATAGTCCGTTTGATTAGGAGACCATGACTTACCGCAGTTGGTACAAGTAAGTTTAAGTTGATTTCTCCCGATAAAGCCCCCTAAAAGACCAATTGGACCCAGGATTAGACCACCAATCGCAGCTTTTCCAAGGCCAAAGCCTTTTTCTCCTGTTCGAATATTTGTTGAATGACAGTTAGGACAGCTTATATTATCCCCACCATAGGTTTGGTGAGTTGCAGTCGGAGTTGAATACACTGGTGTAGACTGAGTAAATGAAGGCTGCTGGACTGGTGTTCCCATATGTGATCCACTAGTTTGGAATGAAGTTGTTGAGGATGTAACAGCGGGCTCATCATCAACATGTATTCCAAAATTACGGCACAATGCACCTAATCCTCCCTGAAATCCGCTTGCTATAGCATTAAACTTCCATTCCCCATTATGTCGATAAAGCTCAGCGGCAACTATTGCTGTTTCAACTGTGAAATTTCTGCCAAGGTCAAACCGTACAAGTTCTTCATTGGTATGTTTGTTAAAAATTCTTACATACGAATTAGGTATTTGTCCAAAATTTTGCCCTTTCACTTGGGCATCATGAATTGTTATCGTGAAGGCAATTCGGTGGATATGTGAAGGAACTTTGAGCAAATCAATACTAATTTGTTCATCATCCTTTACTCCTGACCCTACACGGTTGTCACCGCTATATATAATGGAGCCATTGCCACCATTGGGATTATTATAAAAAACAAAATCAGCATCGCTTTGAACCTTTCCAGTTTCTCCTAATAAAAAGGCAGAGGCATCTAAATCGAAATTAGAACCCATATTGTTAATACTCCAGCCTAATCCAACAATTACATTTTGCAAACCAGGATGAGATTTTGTTAAATCCACCTTTTGCCCCTTACTAAGCGTAACACCCACATATTTCACTCCTATTCTTATATAACTATCTATTAATTTGTACGAACTAAAGAGGGGAAAAGTTTCAAACATTTATTCCAATAACTAAATATAGCAGAAATAGCAGGGAGTTTAAAATAATTTAATGGTAAAAGGAGGAAATATTCTTTCCCTTACCTTAATAAACATAGAATAATAAGAAGACAGAGCAATCGTGAAATCCGAAAGGGTGATAATCATGGTTACTAAGCCGAAACGGTTACAAAAAGGAGATACAATAGGAGTGATTGCTCCGGCAAGTCCTCCAGACTTTGAAAAATTAGAGCAGGGCATCCGGTTTATTGAAAAATTGGGACTGCATGTGAAAATAGGGAAACACATTGAAAAAAAGATGGGTTATTTAGCTGGAACAGATGAAGAGCGACTTGAAGATTTTCATACCATGTTTACAGATAATAATGTGAAAGCCGTTATTTGTGCACGGGGAGGATATGGAACAGCCAGATTCGCTTCGAAGATTGATTATGAATTGATCAAGAAAAACCCGAAAATATTTTGGGGCTACAGTGATATTACTTTTTTACATACAGCCATTCATCAGCAAACAGGACTTGTCACCTTCCATGGGCCAATGCTCGAATCTGATCTTGGTACATCAGATGTTGATCCATTATCGAAACATTATTTTCAGCAATTATTTGAGCCTCAAACGATCACCTATTCTGAGAGAATTTCACCATTAGAGGGAATGGTTCACGGAATGGCTAGGGGGCAAATTGTTGGCGGGAATTTATCCCTTTTAATTAGCACACTAGGTACACCGTTTGAAATTGATACACGTGGAAAACTGCTTTTTATTGAAGATGTGAATGAGATACCAATCACAATTGATCGAATGCTTAATCAATTGTTTATGGCAGGAAAATTAAAGGACATTACAGGATTTCTAATTGGGGACTTCCATGATTGCCTTTCGAAGACTGATGGAAGCCTTACACTTGAAGATGTGTTAATCCATTATGTACTCCTAGCAAACAAGCCTACTTTAAAAGGGTTTAAAATAGGGCACTGTTCACCAAATATTTCGATTCCGCTTGGGGTGTGGGCAAGCATAAATACATTTGAAAAAAAGCTACATGTTGAAAGTGGGATTTTATAATGAAAATTGATTTAAATCATTAACTTGTTGAATTTCTATTTTTTTACCAAATTTGCACCAAATAACATGACCTAAAAAATAAATATAAAGGGGGGATTTTAACTGCTATCTGATACGAAATGGCTTGTCAATGTCCCAGTAGCAACGGTCTGGACGTCGTTAACATCGCCAAGAGATATAGATAAGGATGCTATATTCAATCCTGTTCAAATCGATACATGGCTTAATGGGTTAACATATGAAACCAGACTGGATTTATGTAATCGTAATCTGGTGCAAACTCAGGTTCTATTCGGGCAGGAGGTTCTCGTTACAGAGGAAAGAAGAGGTTGGGCACATGTCCTTATTCCAAATCAGCCAACTTCACAAAATAGTGGCGGTTATCCTGGCTGGATTCCAATCGAACAGTTAATCAAACACGAAAATTGGAATTTGGATGGGGATCCAATCGTAGTTGTGACGAGTAAAAAGGCATTTTTATATGATGAAAATAGTGAACCTTTTATGGAATTATGCTTTCAAACTATTTTACCCTACCAAAAAGAACAAAATGGAAAAGCGTTCGTCCAAACTCCAGGCGGTGCTGGTTCGATAAATGTTGAAAATATATTGATTTATGAATCCCTAAACACGATTCCAAAAGGAAGCGGAAAAGAGATTGTAGCGACTGGAGAACAATTTCTTCACCTACCCTATTTATGGGGGGGAATGAGCAGCTATGGTTATGATTGTTCCGGCTTTTGTTATTTGATGTGTAAGGCAAATGGATATGATATTCCACGCGACGCGCATGATCAGGCAAAAGTAGGAATGGCAGTCAATTTATCTGAAATAAAGCCAGGCGATTTGCTTTTTTTTGCAAAGGACATGGGTAAGGGCAGGATCCATCATGTTGGAATTTATTACGGACAGGGTAAGTTGCTACATTCACCATACACAGGTAAAACAATTGAAATCATTCCACTTAAGGGGACAAAATACGAAACAGAACTTTGCTTAGCAAGACGTTTCTGGATTGAATAAGTTTCAAAAAAAAGCCGATATTCCAGTTTGTGGAACAAGGGCTTTTTTTGGCTAAGCAGAATTTACATCCATAAATTCTGCTTGCATATAAGGGCGACTACGCCTAATCATCACCTTTAATGCTCGCTAATCGGCGAGTTTTCTTTATGAAAAAAATTGAACCTCCCTTGCTGAAAATGTGCGTAAATTGATATTGACACCTATTTTTGAATATCATATAGTTAAACAGGTGAATAGTTAACTAGTTTAACTAATTTCTTATTAGAGGGGTGAGTTAAAAATAGTGGATGAATTGATGATTCAGAATTTAATTGACCGTTATATAGCTGTTTCTTTCAAAGTTACGAAAAAAGCAGAGTCACTGATAAAGGAACAGATAGGTAATGATTTAACGAACGATCAACATTACATATTACGATATATATATCAATCAAAAGAGTGTACATCATCAGAATTAGCTGATGTTTTCGAGGTAAACAAAAGTGCTATTACTGCCATTATTAATCGGATGGTTGACCGGGAGCTGATCAAACGAACACGTGATGAAAATGATCGTCGGGTTGTTTACTTAACCTTAACGGACGAGGGAAACACATTATTTAAGAAAACAGAGGATAGGGTTCATTGCTTGGTGAAATCGATCATTACCAAATTTAATATGGAAGAAATCAAAAATTTCATTCAAACGTATGAAAAGTTAGCAGATAAATTAATAGAAACCAAACAAGATCAAGTGGAGGAATAGAAATGAGGTTAATTTTAAAAAGAAAATGGTTAGTCCTAGTGGCGTGGATTGCTATTATTACTGTTCTGATTATGTCTGCCCCAAATATGGAAAGTCTCGTTCGCCAAAAGGGGCAAATCAATGTACCTGATGGCTATTCATCGACGTTGTCTCAAAAAATTTTAAAAGATGTACAGTCAAAGGAGAATAGTGGCAGAGACGTTCAGACTGCACTTGTTTTCCATAGTGATAAAAAGCTAACAAAATCAGACCTGGCTAGAGCAGAAAAAGCTGTAAATCAACTTGAAGATAAGAAAATGAAGCTTGGGATTACCTCGATCACAACCCATTTTAAAGAAAAACAATTAAAGGATCAGCTTGTCTCAAAAGATGGAAAGACAATTTTAGTTTCTCTAAAGGTAACCGCAAATGGCAGGGAAACAAAAGAGGTATCGAAAGATTTATATAAAGCTATTGATAATTGCAAGCTAGTACACTATTATACTGGCAGCTGGATGATTGATGAGGATTTGATCAATAATTCACAGGAAGGCTTGAAAAAAACAGAGGGAATTACGGTTGTGTTTATTCTGGCGGTATTATTGCTTGTCTTCCGCTCGATCATTACACCGCTCGTACCGCTCATTACAGTTGGGATTAGTTATTTAACTGCACAATCAATTGTTGCCATTTTAGTTGATAAAATGAATTTTCCCATCTCCAATTTCACACAAATATTCCTAGTTTCTGTATTGTTTGGGATTGGCACTGATTATTGCATATTATTGCTTAGCAGATTTAAAGAGGAAATGTCACATAGAGATTCTGTAGCAGAATCTATTTTGGAAACATACCGAACAGCTGGAAAAACAGTTCTTTTTAGTGGTATTGCCGTTATGATCGGCTTTGCATCAATCGGATTATCTACTTTTAAGCTTTATCAATCCGCTTCAGCTGTCGCTGTTGGGGTAGCAATCCTTATGGTAGCACTTTTCACGGTTGTGCCATTTTTTATGGCGGTTCTTGGCAAAAAATTGTTCTGGCCTTCAAAAGGGAAACTTGAACATGGGGAAAGCAAAATTTGGGGGTTTGCAGGTAGCTTTGCCCTTGCTCGCCCCTTGATAGCATTTCTTGTTGTTGCAGTCGTCTCGGTACCGTTTCTATTTACTTATAAGGGACAGCTATCCTTTAATTCTCTAGAGGAAATCGGTAGCAGCTTTCATTCTATTAAAGGTTTTAATATCATTTCCGATTCGTTCGGACCAGGTGAATCGATGCCAACGCAAATTGTCATTAAAAATGACGAGAAAATGGATTCATCCGATTACATCTCCCTAACAGAGAAATTAACGCAAGAATTGAAAAAGGTAGATGATATCAAAACTGTCCGGTCGGTTACTCGTCCAACCGGGGATCCTCTCGATGACTTATATATATCAAAACAAGTTAAAAGTCTCGGTGATGGTCTTGGTAAAGGAACTGATGGGATTCAGAAAATCAGTAGTGGCCTAGAAGAAGCTGGTACTAAGTTAGCGGCAAATGAACCAAAAATGAAGGAAGCAACTACAGGAATTTCGAGCTTAATCTCTGGAACAAACCAGTTGAAAACAGGAATGAGCCCTCTAAAAGAAGGCTTAACGAAAATTGAGGATGGTCTTAAGAAAGGCTCTGCAGGTTCATCTCAAATAAAAAGCGGTATGGAGCAAATTAAAGACAATTCCGAAAAATTAGTAGCTGGGAATAAACAATTGTTGAAGGGCTATCAACAGGCAAGTGTTGGACTTGCGACACTGGCAACCAATTACAAAGCAATTTCTGAGGGAGTCACTTCCTTGCATAATAGTTTGCTAAATACGAATCAATATTTTAGCAATCTTGAAAAAGACTATACAAATATTCAGCAGAATCAAAACTATCAGGCCATTAAAATGACTGTTCAAGGGGCACAAGGGGCTACTGAAACACTTGGAGGAAGCTTGAAGCAATTAAACGATGCCCTAGCTGGTGCCCAAAGTGGTATTGCAACTGCCAACGACAGCTTTGAAAAAACAATTGCTGGTCAAGAAGCGATTGTTAAGGGTATGGAAGCACTTGTAAAAGGAATCGAGCAGCAACAGGCTGGACTAGATGCTATGGCAAATGGTCAAGGTCAAATTGTATCAAATCTTTCAAAATTTTCAGGTGGATTAAGTAGCTTAAATGATGGGCAACAGCAGCTTTTAAATGGTTTTAAAGATTTAGGAGGCCAAATCGATCAGTTATCAACGGGATTGAATCAAAGTGCTGATGGATTAAATCAGGTTTCGACGGGATTAAATTCTGCACAAGGCTATTTATCAGGAGTTGCGAAGGAAAAACAAAATGGATTCTATATTCCAGAAGAAGTTCTTGCTGGCAAGGATTTTTCGCAAGCATTGGATGCCTATATGTCAAAAGATCGCAAAGTTATGACGATCGATGTAGTCTTTACTAAAAACCCTTATTCGATTGAAGCCATACATCGTGTTCCTGAACTAAAAGAGGCAGTGAAAAGAGCGGTAAAGGACACGAAACTTGAGAATGCAGAAGTGGCAATTGGTGGTGTAACAAGTGTTTATCATGATCTTGATACCATTTCCGAGCATGACTATTCACGGACTGTAGTGTTAATGCTTGTTGGGATTTTCATTATTTTAATCATCCTACTTCGTTCTATTATCATGCCAATTTACTTAATTGGATCGTTAATTTTAACATACTATACATCCATGGCTATATCAGAAACAATTTTCGTTAATTGGCTCGGGTACTCAGGAATCAGCTGGGCTGTTCCATTCTTTGCCTTTGTAATCCTGATTGCTCTCGGCATTGACTACAGTATTTTCCTAATGGACCGATTCAACGAATTTAAACATTTACCAGTTGAAAAAGCAATTCTTTCATCAATGAAAAAGATGGGGACAGTTATCATTTCAGCAGCGATTATTTTAGGTGGAACATTTGCAGCCATGATGCCATCAGGTGTTTTATCCTTGCTCCAAATTGCAACTATTCTTTCGATTGGCCTTTTCTTATATGCCTTCATAGTTCTCCCATTGTTAGTACCTGTAATGGTCAAAACATTTGGTGATGCAAATTGGTGGCCGTTTAGAAAACATAAGGATACTAATCAACAAAGTGATATTTCTTTGTAAAGAAAACTCAAAAAATAGTAAGCATACCGTTATTGCGGTGTGCTTTTTTTCTTTTTAAGGAAAAGTTAAGGTACGTCCATCATAATCACCTTATTGAATAAATTTATCTTCCAGTATTTTTTATGGAAAAAAGGAGTAAAGGACAATGAAAAAATGGATTTTCACCCTCATTGGGATCGTTGTAGTAGGATTCATCGGGTACCAATGGTATGCATCAAAAACGAGTGCTCAACAAGTAACCACCCAAGTTCGAACGGCGGACGTTCAAAAAGGAAAGTTAGAAGTAAAGGTCAGTGGTTCGGGAACTGTCCAGCCAGTTACAAGTGAGGATATTAAGTCCACTATTAACAATAATGAAATCGATGAAGTACTAGTTTCTGCTAATGAAGAAGTAAAAAAAGATGAGGAATTAATAACTTTTACAGATGGAAGTGATCCAATACTTGCACCTGCCGATGGAGTTATCACAACTATCGCTGTTTCTGCAGGGGAGCGGGTTACATCAGGGCAAGTAGTTGCCCACTTAACCAACTACAAGAAATTGCAAACGGTTGTGCAAATCGATGAACTTGATATACCAAAGATTAAAATTGGACAATCCGTTAGTATAAAAGTTAATGCCTATCCGGATCAAACTTATACTGGAAAAGTTTCCGCGGTTGCTAACGAAGGAACCTCAACAAACGGAGTTTCAAGTTTTGATGTAACGATTCAAATTGATCAAGTGCAAAATCTTAAAGTTGGAATGAGCACAGAGGCAAGTATTTTAACTGCAAGCAAGGGTAACGCTCTTTATATTCCACTTGAAGCCTTGCATACAAGGAATGGCGAAAAATTTGTTATTTTAGGTTCTGCAAACTCAGGTCAAAACGGGAACATAGAACAAAAAGTGGTTAAAACAGGCTTGTTCAATGAAGATTTTGTTGAAATAACGGAAGGATTATCTGAAGGTGACTCGGTTCGTTTGCCTCAACTTGCTATAAATAGCTCAACTTTAAGTAATTCAAAAGGCTTCATGGGTGGTGGCGGATTTGGCGGTGGCGGTATGAATCGAATGACTCGTACCGGTGGAAATGGATCAAGCGGAGGGAGTGCTAACGGGACCAACGGAAGGAGTGGAAACTAATGGGATCAACAATGATTCAAATTTCTAACTTAATGAAGTCATATAAGCTTGGTGGCGAAACCGTTCATGCACTAAATAATGTTTCACTTGATATAAAAAAAGGCGAATTCTTAGCAATTATTGGGCCATCAGGGTCAGGTAAATCTACGTTGATGAACATGATTGGCTGCTTAGACCGACCAGATTCTGGAGAATACCTCCTGGACGGTAAAGAGATCGGGATGATGAGTGATAATGAGCTTGCAACGATTCGAAACCTAAAAATTGGGTTTATCTTTCAAAATTTTAATCTGTTAACGAGATTAACCGCACTTGAAAATGTGGAGCTCCCATTAATCTATAGCGGAGTGCCGGCTAAAACTCGTCATATTATGGCACTTGAAAGTCTTGACAAGGTGGGACTTGCAGACAGGGCAGCTCATTTGCCTACTCAGCTTTCAGGAGGTCAACAGCAAAGGGTTGCTATAGCTCGAGCACTTGTGGGCAATCCCTCCATCCTTTTAGCTGATGAACCAACAGGCGCATTAGATAGCAAGACGAGTTCAGAAATTTTAACTGTAATGAAAGAGCTAAATGAATTGGGACACACGATAATTTTAATTACACATGATTTGAATATTGCTAAACAGACAAACAGAATGGTGCGTATTCAGGACGGACAGCTGTTTGAGAATGAAGGTGAACAAATTGGCAGTCTTACAATCTATTAAAATGGCTCTCCGCAGTATTCAGGGGAATAAGCTTCGGGCCATCTTAACCATGCTTGGGATTATTATTGGTGTGTCCTCTGTCATTGTCCTTATTTCAATTGCTCAAGGATCGACCCAAAATGTCACGAGTCAAATCAATAATTTAGGAACAAATCTTTTAACCATTAATACGTTTGGAACGGATCTAGCTTTGACCGAAAATAAGATTGCTTCTCTAAGTAAATTAAATGGAGTAAAGGCTATATCACCAGTCGTATCTGGTCGAGTGAATGTGAAAAAGGATAGAACCTCGTCACAAATTAGCTTAACTGGAACGAATGCAGCATATGAAACAGTCAGATCAACAAAGGTTACTGAGGGCCGGTTCATTACCGATTTGGATGTGGAATACCGCCAGAAGATTGCAGTTTTGGGGTCGGATACTGCGACGACCTTCTTTGGAACAGAGAACCCGATTGGGCAATTTATTCAAGTAGAAGGTACATCATTTAAAATCGTTGGGGTGTTAGCATCAAAAGGTGGCTCGATGGGGCAAAGTGGCGATGATGTAGTTATTGTTCCATTAAGCACAGCAGAGCGCCTTGTGAAAACTACAAGTATAAACCAGGTTTATTTACAAGGGAAAAATGGGACTCAAATGGATTTGGTAATGGCTGAAGTACAAAATGCTATGGATAGAATGTTTCCGAATAAAACTGACAGCTACAGTGTCTTTAATCAGCAGGATTTAATGAATACGATGAGCTCTGTCACAAAAACGATGACAATGATGCTTGGCGGTATTGCTGGTATTTCCTTGCTCGTTGGTGGAATCGGAATCATGAATATTATGCTGGTATCCGTTTCGGAAAGAACGAAAGAAATCGGAATTCGAAAAGCAATTGGTGCAAAAAGGCGAGATATTCTTTTGCAATTTCTAATTGAATCCATTGTGTTAAGCTGTATGGGTGGTTTAATCGGAATTCTTTTCGGAATAGGATTAGGGAAGGTACTTGGGGCTGCCCTTGGCTTAACTGTCGCTTTCTCAACCTCTGTTATTCTAATGTCATTCTTATTCTCGCTTATAGTTGGAGTCGTGTTTGGCGTATTCCCAGCTAATAAAGCTTCGAAACTAAATCCAATCCAAGCTTTACGGTATGAGTAAATAGAAAAGTGGAAACGCCCTAAAGAAAACTCTCTGATTAGCGAGCCCCTAAGGGCGCCTTATGCGGCGTTAGCTGAATGGTTGGATATAAATTCTGATTAGCGAACAAAAGCGATCGTATTTTGCGACCGCTTTGTTTACTATATAGTTATGTATGATTTTTGAAGGAGTGATCTTGATGCGTTTACTAGTTGTTGAAGATAATCTTCCCTTATTAGACTCTATTGTGCAGCTTTTATCAGATGAATTTGAAGTTGATCAGGCCTCAAACGGAGAAGAGGGGTTATTTTTAGCCCAACAAAACATTCACGATGCCATTATTTTAGATGTGATGCTGCCTGAGATAGATGGTTTTGAAGTTCTCCAAACGATTCGAAAAGAAGGATCGAAAACACCGGTTCTGTTTTTAACGGCACGGGATTCATTGGAAGATCGGGTAAAAGGGCTTGACAGCGGTGGAGATGATTATTTAGTTAAACCGTTTCAGGCTGCTGAATTGAAAGCACGGATCCGTGCCTTACTGAGAAGGAGCGGGAGTTTAACAACCAATCAAACAATTCAATATCGAGGCATTGAATTGTTTGGAAAGGAACGCGATATTATCGTGGATGAAGAGCCTATCAAACTGACGAGTAAACAATATGAACTTTTGGAGTACTTAGTTCAAAATAAGGGAGCTATTTTAACAAAAGAACAAATTTATGACCGTGTGTGGGGATTTGATTCTGATACGACCATTGCAATTGTCGAGGTTTTTATGCACCATATTCGCAAAAAATTAGAGACATCCGGCTATCATGCTGATATCAAAACCATTCGTGGTGTCGGCTATATGCTAAATGAAGAGTAGGTATAAGCCAATGTTTCAAAAGACTCATATTCGGCTCACACTAATCAATTCAATCAGTTTTATCGTCTTGATCAGTATTCTCTTGGGTACTATTTATTTCTATACTCAACACCAATTATATAAAGAGGTAAATAAATCGTTGATAGATTCGTCTGCTCATATTCAGCAGATAGATCCTGGGCAAGATCAGAGACAAGAACAAGGACAAGGACAAGGACAAGGACAAGGACCCGAGGATGGGGACTCCCGTTTAATACATCGAGAAAGGGATCCGAGAAACATCATTTTAGTGTGGGATAAGAATAATCATTTACTTACACAAAACCGCGAATCCGCACTTTTTAAAGATAATGAAAAGCTAATTCGTCCAAAAACAGAGGGTAAATTAACCGATATTACAGTAGAAAATCTTTCTTTTAGATATATTGCCTTTCAAGTGAATGATGAGATATTGGGGAAAATAACCATCCAAACACTGAGAATTGTTAATTCGGAAAAAGAATTACTATACAGGCTGTTATGGATAATGGGAATTGGTTGTGGCATCGGTTTTATTTGTGCAGTGTTAGCAGGGTACTTCCTTGCAGGTAGAGCGCTGGTACCGATTCAGAAGGCTTGGCAAAAGCAACAGCAATTTGTTTCAGATGCTTCACATGAACTAAGAACGCCATTGGCCGTTATACAGGCAAAGACCGATCTGTTATTTCGATCGCCATCTGCAAGCATTAAAGATAAAATTATCGATGTTTCAACTATTTCAAATGAATCAAGACGTTTATCAAAGCTGGTCACCAATCTGTTAATTCTAGCCAGATCAGATTCTGACCAAATTGAAATACACAAACAGGTTTTTCGATTAGATCAGCTTTTGGGTGATATCATTGGGCAGTTTGAGGAAATAGTTACTTATCAAGGAAAAGCACTTTTTTTAGATGCACCTGAGCAAGTTAACTTTATGGCAGATAAAGAGAGAATTCACCAACTCATTGTTATCTTGTTAGATAATGCTATTAAGTATACGAAGGAAGGCGGTGAAATCACCCTTTCTTGTCATCAAAGCCACTCATCCATTTTTCTAAGGGTTAAAGATACCGGGATGGGGATTGCTGAAAAGGATATCCCTAAGATTTTTGATCGCTTTTACCAAAGTGACAAGGCACGTACCGGCTCCGAGGGAACGGGATTAGGATTGTCAATTGGGCAATGGATTATTGATAAACACCACGGTAAAGCTAAGGTTTCTAGTAGTCTCGGTAACGGGACAATGATCGAAATTATTTTTCCAAGAATACAAAAAAATAAAAATGTTTCAAAAAGCCAATCAGATTAGGGGTTGGCTTTTTGAATGTAGAAGAAACAATAAATTAGTTATATGTTGCTATTGTATAAGTAATCGGAAATTTACTAGAAAAAAACTATTTACTATTTATTTAAGAAAAAGTTAAGGAACTCCTCTCATAATAGGCTTATCAATGATAAACAAGCCTTAAATAAGTTCGAATTGGAAGGAGAAATAAAGGTATGAGAAAAGTGAAAAGAGCACATTTATGGATTGGGTTGATCGCATCAGTTTTAATTTTTATTGAGGCGTTTTCTGGTTTATTGATGAATGAACCATGGCTGATCGGCCAAACAGAGCGTGGTTTATTAGAAGGTGGGCAAGGTTTTGGTGCAAGAGGGAATTTCCAGACTGGGCAGTTTAATCAAGGGCAAAACTTTCAAGGATCTACATCCCAAGATGCTGGTAAAGGTACCTTTGGAAATGGCCAAACACAGGGACAAAATAGGTTTAGAGGAAATGGTCAATTCCAAGGACGTTTTGGTGGGCAAGATGGAGCTAAATTAGGAAACCAAAGCTCATTTATGGGAATATTGAGGAGCCTTCATGAGGGAAAATTTGGAAATGTAAATATTAAATGGTTAATGGATCTTGCTGCACTTGCGATGATGTTCCTAACGGGTTCAGGGGTCTATTTATCAATCAAAATACTTCGTGCTGAAAAGAAATCGAAGAACTAAAAAAGCATATAATCTTGAAGATCTGCCGAATAACTAAAATATTTCTAGAGAGCAAGAGGCATGCATGTGTCTCTTGCTCGTTTATTTAGACACTTTTCTAAAAAAATATTGTGATTTTCTTTATACTCCGTTTCGTGGATAAAACAAATTTATAGGGGATATATAACTTATTTTTAAAAGTTATGGGCGTAAATATTGAATGACAAAAAAAGAAATTTATACTATAACTTGAAACAAGAAAAGTTTAAATAACTGTAAAGGAATTATTATATGAATGATCTGAATATATTATTTCGACAAAGAATTGGCTTTCCAGAAAAAGAAACGATTACATTTGAAAAATTAGATCTTGTTCTTGAAAAAACAGCAAACGCGATTCCTTTTGAAAATTTATGTATTATCGCAAAAACTACAAGTGATTTTACCAAAGAAAATCTGATCAACAAAATCCTTATTCGAAAAGAAGGGGGGCTTTGCTATGATTTAAATATGATTCTTTACTTATTCTTAATGGAAAATAACTTTAACGTTAAAATAGTCCGCGGAGTGATCTTTAATTCAGACACTCAAAAATGGAGCCCAACCGGTAGAACGCATGTATCCATCCTTTTGGACCGTATGGGGAAACTATACCTTATAGTTACCGGATTTGGAGGGAACCTGCCATTAAAACCAGTTCCTTTAACTGGTGAGATCGTCTCATCAACAAACGGAGAATTCCAGGTTGAAAAAGAGGATACTTTGTATGGGGGCTATATTTTAAAAATGAAGTTGAGGTATAAGGATAACGTCTGGAAAATAGGTTATGTTCTCGATTCAAAACAGCCTGTGACGAATTTGGCAGAAATAAACGAAATTCAAAAGATAATTAGTGACCATGAACAATCACCCTTTAACAAAATGCCTCTCATTACAAGATTAACTAAGAATGGCAGTGTAACATTGACAGATTCAACTCTAACACAATGGATGGATGGGAAAATGACAAAAGAACAAGTTGACCCACATCGTTTTAAACATCTTGCAAAAAAGCATTTCAAATTGGATTTACTAAAATGATTTCTTTCAATTTGAAAAAATAGTAGATAATAAAACGCTTGGAAGTATAGTGAACTGCACCGCAATTGTTGGACTCAATCTAACAATTGCGGTGCAGTTCATAAAGTTACTCCAAGCGCTTTTCTGCTAGCTACTCAACAATTATCTTTCCTCCGAACATATTCATTCCGCAGCTGAAGGAATATTCGCCAGCTTTAGATGGAGTAAAAGTTAATTTGGTCGTTTCGTTGACCTTTAAATCGACATTGTTAATATTAAAATCTGGCATTTTGAAAGTGGACAAACAACTATCCTTAAGTGGATTTTGAATTTCAAGAATAACTGGTACACCTTTTTTTACATGAATCAGATTTGGAGTATAACCTGTCGGTGTCACATCCATTTTGATTTTTGGGGCGGACTCCTTTGTTACATCAAGTTCAGTAACGGGTGCTTCAGTTGTTTCTGTTGCTCCATTTGTTTGTGCCTGTGAGGTAGTTTGCGTGTCTGTGATTTTAATAAAATCGCTACTGTATAAAAATAAAAGTAAAGATATGAGCACAATGCCTACCGATAAAATTGTAAATGGTGAAATGGATGCTGTATCAAGGGTTAATTTTTCATTTGCTTCTACTTTTATAAATAAAATGACAAATCCCATAATAATAATAAATAAACCTAATAGAATTCCAAGCATAATAAAAGGACTTTCAATCACTAGAAATGATCCAAGAATAGCTCCTATGATACCACTCATTAGACCAGATAATGCACCAATAAGAACAGGGATAATCCCTATGGGCTGTCCCGTTAAAAATCCAAGTATAAATCCGGTAATTATACCAACACCAACCGCTAGAAACATATCCACAGAAAGGATTCCGACAAAGTATCCTGAAAGAAGACCAGTCATCATAGCAACCGCCATGGCAATCATCATACCTGACATCGTATTAAGTATATTTTTATGCTGGTGTACAAGAAAAATGGAATAGCCAGTCATCAAAACGACAACAGCAATCGTGATAATCGATAAAATATTCATGTGAAAATCTCCTTGTTCTACAAATTCGGTTAAACAATATATAAATATTACTAATGTAATAAGCCTACATGATTTTAACAACTAGGGTACAGTGTTTATTATGAACGTTTCATGAATATTTTGGTTATCCTATAGGTTTTTCAACCTTTATCAGGATTTCTTCGTTTTTTTTCTAGAATAATTTGACTTTTCCTTCATATAAATATATAATTTTCAAAAAATACTGCTGAAACAATGACGAGGATTAGTAAAATGTGGACTGTTATAATTAGAGAGGGAGCCGAATGCTGGAAGGTTCCTTATAACAAGCATTTGAACCTGCCTTCCGAGTTCTGTATCGGATCTTTCTTGAAGATACACGCGGATAAAATCCGTTATCATGTTTAGAGTTTAAAGCATTGCTTTATGAATTTAGGGTGGTACCGCCAGGCCTTGGCCCCTTTTTAGGGATTGGGGCCTTTTTGTATTTCTCCCGTATTAACATGGCAGTAGAACGAAATAATGAAATAACACTACAAAATATAAAGAGGTGTCAAGAATGGCAAAAGAATTTGTAAAAAGTATTACAGCAATGGACGATGATTTCGCACAATGGTATACCGATGTTGTCACGAAAGCTGAATTAATTGATTACTCAAGCGTGCGCGGTTCGATGATTATTCGCCCGTATGGATATGCACTTTGGGAAAATATCAAAACCGAATTAGATAATCGAATTAAGGCAACCGGACATGAAAATGTTTATATGCCACTTTTCATTCCTGAAAGTCTTTTGCAAAAAGAAAAAGATCATATTGAGGGATTTGCACCAGAAGTCGCATGGGTTACCCATGGAGGGTCAGAGGAATTAACGGAAAGACTTTGTGTAAGGCCAACATCTGAAGTCCTTTTTTGCGATCATTATAAAGATATCATTCATTCATATCGAGATCTTCCAAAGCTATATAACCAATGGTCCAATGTCGTCAGATGGGAAAAAACAACTCGACCATTTCTTCGTACTTTAGAATTTCTCTGGCAAGAAGGCCACACTGCTCATGCAACTGATGAGGAAGCACATGAAGAAACAACTAAAATGTTGAATGTATATGCAGATCTTTGTGAGAATATCCTCGCTATTCCTGTGTTAAAAGGGCGGAAAACAGAAAAAGAAAAGTTTGCTGGTGCTAACTTCACTTATACAATTGAAAGCTTAATGCATGATGGTAAGGCGTTACAATCGGGTACATCGCATCATTTGGGAACTGGATTTGCCAAGGCGTTTGGAATTCAATACAGTGATCAGGATGGAAAACTCCAATATGTTCATCAAACTTCATGGGGCTTTACGACAAGGATAATTGGAGCATTAATCATGGTTCATGGCGATGATCGTGGTCTTGTCATCCCTCCTAAAGCTGCACCAACCCAGGTCATGATCGTGCCAATCGCACAACATAAAGAAGGGGTCCTTGATTTTGCTTATGATTTAAAGGAAAAACTTTCTGGAATCGCACGCGTCAATATTGATGCAAGCGACAAAAAGCCAGGTTGGAAATTTAATGAATATGAAATGAAAGGAATTCCAGTTCGCCTTGAAGTGGGACCAAAGGATATTGAAAATAAACAGGTTGTCCTTGCTAGAAGAGATACTGGAGAAAAAATAATCGTTGCAATCGACGAGCTGGAAACAAAACTGGTTGAACTACTAGACGATATCCAAACAAATTTATATCAAAAAGCGTTAGTACATCGTGATGAAAAAACAAGTACTGCAACAACTTTAGATGAATTTAAAAATATACTTGAGGAGAAAACAGGCTTTATTAAAGCTATGTGGTGTGGCGAACGGGAATGTGAAGACAAAATAAAAGAAGAGACCAGTGCAACTTCCCGCTGTATGCCGTTTGAACAAGAACAGGTTTCTGAATCCTGTGTTTGCTGCGGAAAAGAGGCAAAACAGTTAGTCGTTTGGGCGAAAGCATATTAATCTTTTTTTGTAAAAGCAGTGAGTTTCTTTAAGAAATTCACTGCTTTATAAAATTGTTTTCATGTTTGGGTGTTCGTTTTACGAAGAGCAGGATGCTCAAATGAGAGAAGAAATTTCAAGACTCCTAGATGATGTGATTTCGGAGGTAGCTAATTTAAGTTTGGCAGAGGTGAACTATAGGGAGTGAAGTAAACAATGGATAAAGGAAATAAGACAGCGTTGCTCATCGGGGCTAGTGGATTAGTTGGTAATGAGCTCTTGAAATTAATTCTTAAAAGCTCAAGCTATGAAAAAGTGAAAATCTTTGTTCGTAAACGAATAAGTATCGAACATCCTAATTTAGAGCAAATTGTGATTAATTTTGATCATCTTGAAGAACAAGAACCCCATTTTAAAGTAAATGACGTTTACTGTTGTCTCGGCACGACTATTAAGAAAGCGGGTTCCCAAGCAGCTTTTAAGAAGGTGGATTTTGAATACCCAGTTAATTTGGCAAAGATAGCAAAGAAAAATGGTGTTCAGAAATTCCTAATCATTTCTGCACTTGGAGCAGATGCAAACTCAAACATTTTTTATAACCGTGTTAAGGGGGAGTTAGAGGAAGAAGTTAAGAAAATCAACTTGCCTTCCTTACATATTTTTCAACCTTCTTTATTACTTGGGAAACGACAGGAATTCCGATTTGGAGAGAAAATTGCTATTTTATTGAGCCCAATATTTAGTCAATTCTTGAGGGGTGGCCTCCAAAAATATAAGCCAATAAAAGCAAATGATGTTGCCTGTGCCATGTATGTAACTGCACAATCAGAGCAAATTGGAACCAAAGCATACCATTCAAACCAAATTTTCGACTTAAGTAAAATAGAATTATAAAAAACTCGCCGTCTGGCGAGCCCCCATAGGTGCAAAGAGAGGAGGTTCCCAGACCTCGCGCGGAAAGAAACAGGCAAAGTTAATAGTGCCACTAAACTAAATCCTTTTTAAAAATACATAGCTAACTTTGTCATAATCCATTTTCTCCTCGTAGAAACGATGTGCATCTGTTCTTTGCAATCCTGATGAAAGTGAGACAAGATCAAATCCATTTTCTTTTGCCCAATTTTGTACGTAGGTAAGCAATATTTCACCATAGCCATTTGAACGCAATCTTGAATCTGTAACCAAGTCACATACCCAAATGAATCTCCCATTATATAGCGTAATCATGGGCATGAATCCAGTCACTGCCACGACTTGATCGTAATCATATAATGCTACTAATTTATACCCTTCCTTTTGTGTTGCTTCTTCCACTAATTGCAAAAATCCACGTTCATCTAAATGAGTTCGTAATTGTTTCATGACTGGATATGCAGCTTGCCATTCATTTTCATCTTTCAATTCTTTAATGGTAATCGACTGTTTAGTTTTCATCTATTTTCCCTCCTATAAATCTTATTTAATCACAAACTGATATAATCAAAAGTATCAGAATATCAAAACTTAGTGGTACCAGATTGGGGGAGAATCATGATTGAAATTACACCTATTTTAGATCATAAAGGTAATAAACCATTGTATATCCAGCTATCCAATTATATTAAACAAGAAATTATGGAGGGAAGAATCCAGCCAAATGAAAAATTACCTTCAAAAAGAAAGTTATCCTCTTATTTAGATGTAAGCTTAAATACTATTCAAGCTGCCTACGACCAGCTATGTGCAGAAGGGTATGTTGAAAGCAATCCGCGTAAAGGGTTTTTTGTTGCAACAATAAGTGAGGAAGTCTTCACAAATCCACTATACTCACCAAAACACGAGAAACAAGATAAATTAGAAAAAAAGATTAATATTGATTTCAATTCTGGAAAGGTTGACTTAAGATATTTTCCATATACAGTGTGGAGAAAATTAGCCATTCAGTCTTTGTACGAAGATCAAAATGAACTTTTTTATAATGGTCATCCACAGGGAGACTTAAATCTTCGTGCAGCAATTGCAAAATATGTATTTGAATCACGAGGTGTAAAGTGTTCGCCAGAACAAATTGTCATTGGAGCAGGTACGCAGATATTAACTGGATTACTTTGCTTGATATTAGGTAAACAACATACATATGCGGTCGAAAACCCAGGTTTCCATCGAACAAAAGCAGTATTAATGGACCAAGGCGTTAAAATGAAAGCAATTCCACTTGATGAAAATGGTATCTGTGTTAACCAATTAGCTATGAGTGATGCAAGTGTGGTTTATGTAACACCATCACATCAATTTCCGAATGGAATGGTTATGCCCATTACACGCAGAATGGAATTGTTAAATTGGGCGAATGAAAGAGAAGGTTATATTATCGAGGATGATTATGACGGAGAATACCGTTATAAAGGAGCACCTATTCCATCTTTGCAGGGATTAGATATCAATGGAAGAGTGATTTATTTAGGGACGTTTTCCAAGTCCTTGATTCCGTCAATCCGGATTAGTTTTCTCATTTTACCGTTAACTTTATTAAATAGATATCAGGATAAATTCATGCTTTACAAGCAAACAGTATCTCGCCTCCATCAGGATACACTTTTTCGATTTATGAATGAAGGGCACTGGCAAACCCATTTAAATAAGATGAGAACTCTTTATCGAAGAAAGCATGCTACCCTAATGAAAGCATTAAGTATGTACATGGGTGATAATGTTATTGTAATAGGTGAGAAATCAGGTTTACATATCCTCATAAAAGTCCATAACGGTATGTCAGAGGAAGAGCTAATTAATATGGCAATGGAGGTAGGGGTAAAAGTATATCCAACTTCAGTCTATTATGATGATCCAAAGGTGAACCAAGAACCAAAAATTCTACTTGGTTTTGGAGGCCTAACAGAGTCTGAAATAGTTGCTGGTATTCAATTACTTAAGAAAGTTTGGTGGTAAAGTAGCTTAGCCTAAAAGATAGATTTAACAACAAGTAGGCCACCAAGTGATTATCGGTGAAAATTAATAAAGAAAAAAGGATCTTTTTCATCTTGAAAATAAGAATAGATTACGATATGATTTAATCTATTAACACAACATATAGATTTTAATTTAAAAATCATAACTACATATTGTTATTGCCTTAAGTAAAGATGCCGTTAGGCTTAATTGGGAATCCGGTGTGAATCCGGAACTGCCCCCGCAACTGTAAATGCTGACGAAATGAGAAAACCACTGTATAAGAGTGCTTTATGTTTAGGTGCTTATATGGGAAGGGCTCAAACTAGGATGATGCATAAGTCAGGAGACCTGTCTTACTTTTGATGTTTCAACTTCTTCGGGGATTGGGAAGATGAAACGATGGCGACAGGAGGTATAAGCTTTCTAAGTACTTTTTGATGTTATCGTTTCATCCGCTCAATTCCCTTGAGCGGATTTTTTGTTTTTAAAAAAAGTGGAAATGGAAGTGAATCTAATGACAAAGCTTATGAAACAGTTTAAAGAAATTGTAGAAAGTAATAATCAAGATTTGGTTCAGGAAAATGCAAATGTTGATGGATTATCGCCGATGGGAGTAATGAGTTTGTTTGCTTCAGCCTCAGCTAAACATTATACGATAGAACATTTATTGTCTAAAGATGTAATAGTTGCTTTTAAGGAAGGCTATATTCACATTCATGATTTGGATTTCTATGCAAGTGGCACAACAACATGCATACAACTACCCCTAGCAAAGTTATTAAAAGATGGTTTTAACACGGGACATGGCCATATGAGGGAGCCTAAAACAATCATTAGTGCGATGGCGTTAACAAGTATTATTTTTCAAGCAAATCAAAATATGCAGCATGGTGGGCAATCCATTCCTTGTTTTGATTATGATTTAGCCCCATATGTTCGAAGAACATTTGAAGCTAAAAAAGGATTGGTCAAGGATTTGGCCAAAGATAGTACTGAAGAATTCATAGAAAAAAAGGCATGGGAATTAACTGAGAAGGAAGTGTTTCAAGCATGTGAAGCTTTTGTACATAATAGTAATTCGATGCATTCACGAGGCGGTGCACAAACTCCATTTATTTCTATTAATCTAGGAACCGATACCTCTAAAGAAGGTAGAATGATCACAAAAAACCTCCTCCTTGCAACCCAAAAAGGGTTAGGTGGTGGAGAAACGCCAATCTTTCCAATTATCGTTTTTAAAATCAAAGAAGGAGTAAATTTTAACAAAGAAGATCAAAACTATGATCTATTCCGACTCTCTTTAGAAACAACTTCTAAACGTCTGTTTCCAAACTATGTGTTTATTGATGCTCCTTTTAATTTAAAGTATTACGATGGTTCAAAAGAATCAGAGATTAGTACAATGGGTTGCAGAACAAGGGTTATGGGTAACATCAACGGAGTGGAAACATCGGTAGGGAGGGGAAATCTTTCCTTTACATCAATTAACCTTCCATTACTTGCAATAGAATCAAATTCAGTCGATGACTTTTGGGACAAGCTTAAAACCTATACAAATCTATGTATTAAGCAATTACATGAACGTTATGCATACCAATCACAAAAAAATCCAGCAAACTTTAAGTTTTTATATGGCCAAGGAGCTTGGTGGAATGGAGAAACATTAAAACCACATGAAAAGCTAGAAGAAATATTAAAACAAGGGACATTATCAGTCGGTTTTGTTGGACTTGCTGAAGCCCTTGTTCAACTATTCGGTCTACATCACGGAGAAAGCAAGGAGGCTTTTGAATTAGGGTATAAATTCATTAAGTATATGCGCGATCGAATGGATGAAGCCACTAAGGAATATGGGTTGAATTTCACCTTGTTAGCTACTCCAGCTGAATCCTTCGCAGGGAAAGCTCTACGGAAAGTAAGAGACAAATATGGGGTGATAAAAGGTGTAACAGATCGAGAATATTTCACCAATAGCTTCCATGTCCCTGTTTATTACAACATTAAGGCAGTAGATAAAATTAAGATTGAAGCACCATTCCACGAACTTACAAATGCAGGTCATATTACTTACATTGAGTTAGATGGTAATGCAAGCAACAATATCGATGCATTAGATACCATTGTACGAGCTATGCATAAATACGGGATTGGCTATGGAAGCATTAATCATCCTGTTGATGGCTGTTTGGTATGTAAACATCAAGGGATTATTGAAAATGAATGTCCGAAATGCGGGAATATGGATGAAAATAATATTGAGCGAATCCGCAGAATAACAGGTTATTTAGTTGGTAGTTTGAATAAATGGAATACCGCAAAGCGAGCTGAAGAGCGTGAGCGCGTGAAACATGCCAAATCAGTTAATAATAGCAATCCTATAATTTTACAAAAAGGAATGCGAGAGGGAGACAAACCATGCGAGTCATGAACATCCTCCATGATTCTATTGTAGACGGAAGAGGGTTAAGGACTGTCATCTTTTTTGCAGGTTGTCCACATCATTGCGTGGGATGTCATAATCCCCAGTCCTGGAACCAAGAGAATGGAACGGTAATGACTGACGAGGAGATTTTTCAAGAAGTAATACGTAATGAATTAGCTGATGTCACCTTTAGTGGAGGTGAACCATTCCTTCAATCAAAGGAAATAGAGCCTTTGGCGCAACGCCTGAAACAGGAAGGCAAGAATATTTGGTGCTATACAGGTTTCCTTTATGAGGAATTGATGAATCACCCTCACCATTTGGCTTTGCTCAAGCATATAGATGTTTTGGTAGATGGAAGGTTTGAAGTCTCTAAGCGTGACTTATCCTTACTTTTCAAAGGGAGCAATAATCAGCGGATTATCGATGTACCGAACAGTTTAAAATGTGGGACAGAGTGCATGATAGACGACAGCAACTAGATGAAATAAAATTGTAAAGATTGAGTTCAATAGAATGTTGGTAGATAAGTTCATTAAAACATGAAATAATATAAGGAGAGTATATGAAAAGATGTTTGGAGTTGGAAAAATGAACCGATGTGGATGGGCAAATAAGGATCAGCTATATATGGATTATCATGACCATGAATGGGGCGTCCCAGTGTACGATGATCGGCTGTTATTCGAGTTTTTAAATCTTGAAGGTGCTCAAGCAGGACTCAGCTGGCATACCATCTTGAAAAAAAGAGAAAATTACCGAGTGGCCTTTGATCATTTTGATCCTGAAAAAATCATTCAATATGATGAAAAAAAGATTGAAGAACTTTTAAGCAATGAGGGAATCATCAGGAATAAGCTCAAAGTCAATGCTGTAATCACAAACGCAAAGGCTTATTTTAATGTTGTAAATGAATTTGGTTCATTCAGTAAATATATCTGGTCGTTCGTGGATGGAAAGCCGATTAAAAATCATTTTAGGGAATTATCGGATGTGCCTACTTCAACGGAAATTAGTGATAAATTGAGTAAGGATTTAAAGAAACGCGGGTTTAAATTTGTAGGATCAACCATTTGTTATGCGTATATGGAAGCTGTTGGAATGGTCAATGATCATATTATTACCTGTGATTGCTATAATAAATAACTTCTGGTACAGAAGAAATGATGGAGAAGAAGGCATTGGGGAAGAATCCAATGCCTTTCTTAGGTTAAGGATCTATTAAATATTTATGTTGATATTTGAATAAAACGAACTTTGTTCTAAAATGAATATATAAATAAGAGAAAAAACAAGTGATTTCGAGTGGCGTTATAAGACATTATTGTTTAACAGAGCCATTTTTAAAGTAGTAATAACTGCAATCATTACCTAGTAATCTGAGAAACCAACGAAAATAAAATAAACGGAGATTTTTCGGTTAAATGCAGAATAGAGCTCGTTTCGGGGTGTATAAGCGGAGGTTTTCCGGTTACGCAGTGCAAAGTCCCCCATTTTCGCGGTTTTTGAGTAAATAGGCGGAAACTCTCCGCCTATTTAAGCTATTTTAAATCCAATTTACAAATTAAGAGGAATTTCTCCGTCTATTAAGAATTCTCCGTCCATTAAGAATTCGGACAGGTATCAAATATCAACATTTACCTAAAACAGAGCTTAGATTGAAAATAAATGGTAAATATAGTAACCCTTAATTAAAACCTTAAAAGTTTATTGTATTAATTAATTTTTTATTGTTTTTATTAAATAACTTTATTTCCCCTTCATCAAGTGGAGTCTCGCTCTTATAATACCAAATGTACAAACCTTCTAACCCGTTTTCCTTTACAACACTTGAAGGAAGAGCTTCTAAGTTTAAGATATTTGCTTCATTTCCATTCACTTCAATAAAACGGTCTTCACCATTTCTAATTAATCCATAAAGTAGGTTTTCACCGTGGCCTTGATAACCACTTAATTTTTCATTATTATCGTTTTTTCGATTAAGCCCATATAATTGTGTAAAAAGAATAGGTCATCATCATGGCCCGTGTTACAATGTTTTCGACCAAGAAAACCATAAACGGAGGACATGATGATGACCCAAATCAATATTACTATAAATTTAGAAGATCTCAAAGGGAAAATTGAAAGCAGCTCTCTAGAATCACCTGTGAAAGCTTCATTATCTCTTATTTTGAATTCCTTAATGGAGAAAGAAAGAGACGAATATATTAATGCTCTTTCCCATGAAAGAACAGAAGAACGCAGAGGCTACAGAAATGGTTTTTATGAGCGTGAGCTCATTACTGGTGTTGGATCTCTAAAGTTAAAGGTTCCTCGTACTAGGGACGGTGAATTCTCTACAACTATCTTTGAAAAATACAAACGCTGCGACCAAGCACTTATCCTTTCCATGATTGAAATGGTTGTGAATGGTGTTTCTACACGTAAAGTGACTAAAATTGTAGAAGAATTATGTGGGACAAGTGTATCTAAATCACTTGTTTCCAATCTCATCAAAACAGTAGACCCAATAATTAACGACTGGAGAAACCGTCCACTTAACGTGCATTACTACCCGTATATTTACGTAGATGCCATGTACATTAAAGTTCGTGAGAACAATAAAGTAGTTTCTAAAAGTGTTCATATTGCCATTGGGGTAAGTGAAAGTGGACACAGAGAGATTATTGGCCTAAAAGTCAATCACACTGAATCCACTGATAGCTGGACATCCTTCTTTGAGTATTTAAAGTCCAGAGGACTTCAATCCCCTAAGTTGGTGATTTCTGATGCTCATGGCGGCTTAGTCACATCCATTAAAGAATCATTCTTAGGCACTTCTTGGCAGAGGTGTAGTGTTCATTTTTTAAGAAACATCATGGATACCCTGCCAAAGAAAGGTACTGCCGAAGCTCGTCAAGAACTGAAGGACCTTTTTCAAAACTCAGATATAGATGTTGTAAGGGAATTGAAAAATCGTTTTGTAGAGAAGTATCAAGATACGAAAGGCTTTTCAAAAGCGATTGAAACTTTAGAAAATGGGTTTGAAGACGCTATCCAATTTCATTCCCACCCGGTCCAGTATCATAAACACTTACGCACAACGAACATGCTTGAACGCTTAAACCAAGAGGTTCGCAGAAGAGAAAAAGTTATTCGGATCTTTACGAATGATCAGTCGGCTATCAGGATTATTGGTTCAGTATTAATAGATATTGAAGAAGATTGGAATAAAAATAATGTTCCTTATCTTAAGAAAACAAAAGAAAAATAATAATAACACTCTATCCTAAAAGAGTGGAAAGGCCTAATTTCAAATTGACATTGAGCCTCCACTGGGCATGATGGAAAGCCAGGAAGCCAGGCGTCTAACAACACCTGGCTTGCCCTCCAGGCTATCATGCCCGCTCCTCAATGTAAATTTTAAATAAATGTAGCTCACTTTACGAATTCTTTTTTATAAGTTGAAAATCATTGTTTACACTTTTACACAATTAAATGGACTTGACTGTTTTTTCCTAGCAGACCCCAAGAAAGCATACCTGCTCGCCACCCTAAAATTCCTTTTCGAACAAAAGATGCCCCTAAACTATCTTTATCCTTAATAAAAAAGTATAGAGACTCACCATTCACCTTATAGGCAGGAATTAAAAGCAAATTTTTATCAATTGCTAATAAAGCTTCTTGAGGCTCTTGATAAGAATGTGATTTTTCATTCATAAACCAGATTAATACCGCCGAAAATAAAATAACTATAAAAGTAATAATTGAAATGAAAGACTTTGACTTATTTTTCAACCAATTACCCTCCTAATTTTATGATTCATTTTTGTTCAATTGAAATGATTCTCCTTTTATAAAAATATACTTTTTCTATAATCATAATGTAAGTATAAATACATTATATGGTATAATTAGGATAAATAACTATTTAGGAGTTGATTTGATGAAAAATACAAAAAGCGAATTGTTTTCTTGGATCAAATCTATATTTTTTGCACTGTTAGTTGCCTTTATTTGTAGACATTTTATTTTTTCTCCAGTTACCGTTTTTGGGGAATCTATGAAGCCAACTTTTGAAGATCAAAATAAACTTATTGTGACTAAAATCAGTAAAATTGATCGTTTTGATATGATTGTATTCGATGCCCCTGATTCGAATGAAAATTATATAAAAAGGGTTATAGGGTTACCTGGTGACAAAGTAGAAATGAAAAATGACACCTTATATATAAATGGTAAAAAATACAAAGAGCCTTATTTAAAAACAAACAAAGAGGGAATTGCATCTGATGAAAAGTTAACTGGCGATTTTGACTTGATGAGCCTTTTAGGGAAATCAGTTGTACCAAAGAACTCGCTTTTTGTAATGGGTGATAATCGAAGATGGAGCAAGGATAGTAGGATATTTGGCTTTATTTCCAAGGATTCTGTTATTGGGAAAGTTCAACTTCGTTACTATCCGATAAAGGAAATCGGTGCTCCAAAATAACAAATTTACTATTAGTAGTACTATAAATTCGCAAATATAACCTTCCAATATCTATCCAAACCTATGGGTAATTTTTAGCAAAAAACATATTTCTATATGTTTTTTGTTGTTATAAAATGATCTAAAAGGGGGGAATGGATGATGAAGCCAATTTTGCTCGATTTTCCAGCAGAATTTTATACAGATAGATTGGTCATTCGAATGCCCAGACCTGGAGACGGAAAAGCTGTGTTTAATGCGATTCAAGTATCGATTAATGAATTGAAGCCTTGGATGTCTTGGGCACATAAAGAACAAACTGAACAGGATGTAGAAAAGAATATCCGTGAGGCATATGTGAAATTTTTAGCTAGAGAAGATTTGCGTCATCATATTTTCCTTAAAGAATCAGGTGAATTTATTGCTGCCTCCGGTTTGCATCGGATCAATTGGGATGTTCCAAAGTTTGAAATCGGTTATTGGATTGATACACGTTTCTGTGGAAATGGCTACATAACGGAGGCTGTTGCGGGTATTACCCATTTTGCATTTCATGAGCTAAAGGGCAAGAGGGTGGAGATCCGCTGCGATTCTAAAAATGTAAAAAGTAGGGCCATACCAGAAAAACTTGGTTTTTCATTAGAAGGAATTTTTAAAAATGATGGAATGTCAGCGGATGGAAAAGAAGTAAGGGATACACGCATTTACGCAAGAACAAATTCGTGAAGTAAACTTACGATGCCGATTTCCAAAGGGGAATCGGCTATTTCTATGAAAAAATGCTCAGTTGTATAGATAGAGATCATTAAATATTACTACAAAAAAAGTTCAAATTAGACACTTGAATCTTCGAATTAAACCAACAGATAAATCTGGAAATGGCGTGGAGTTAAAAATTATTTTCTACAAGGCTCTATTCATAAATTTGTTGATAATCTCAAGCTTAGTAAAAATCGGTATCAGGATTTTTACGGTTTATCGCACAATTATTATAAATAGAATTCTATTTGGATATAGGAAAAGAGCACGATCCCCTATTTAATACGGGAATTAGCCTATATACGAAAAACAACAATCTATGCGAACACAGCCTTCAAACTTCACTAAAATACTACATTTTGATTGAATTCAAATAAATCGATTACTATTGTAAAGAAGTAAGGGTAAAATAGTCGATAAGAATTGTTTTTTACTGTTTAACATAACTACAGTCGAGAGGAGAACCAAGCTTGCAGCATATTATCGCCTTTATGAATGATTATGGATATCTAATCTTATTTCTAACATCAACATTGGGAATTCTTGCTGTTCCGGTACCGATTGAAGCACTATTGGGCTATGCTGGCTTTATGTCGTTTCAGGGCCAACTTAATTGGTTTGGCAGTGTTTTAGCTGCTACTATCGGCTGTACAACTGGTATGCTCTTAGCCTATTTAATCGGATCAAAGCTTGGAATGCCTTTTTTTGAAAAATATGGCTCACGGGTTCATTTAGGACAAGAACGTTTGAACAAAACGTCAATATGGTTCAAAAAATACGGAAATAAGTTAATCATTGTAGCCTTTTTTATTCCTGGTGTTCGCCATTTCACAGGATATTTTTCAGGGATAACTCGCTTACCGTTTCGAATTTTTACTTTGTATTCATTTATAGGGTCGATGATTTGGGTTTCTACCTTTATTACTTTAGGGAAAATGCTCGGACCTAAATGGCAGTTTTTTCATGAGGCCATTAAGAAATATTTAATTATCGGTAGTATTTTTATCGTCATTCTAATCCTTGCAGTTTATTTTATTAAAAAATATAGAAATGAATTACTTCAAATTGGAACCAATGTATTCAAAAAGATATTACAAGTTTTTCGGAGCCGCAGGAGAGTGGAATTGTTCCTGGGTACTATTGCTACTCTGACATTGGGCTTTATTATTCTGATGATCGGGATAATTCAGGATTATTTGGCAAATGAGTTTAATGATTTTGATACAATCGGTACTATTTTGGTAACGGTAATTTTTAAAGGACGTTTAGCCTTTTTGATGAATTTTTCTTTGAAGCTTGGAACAAATGTGTTTTTAATTAGTATCATTTTATATACACTTTTGTGGATGTTATGGAAAGGGAAAGAAAAGCTGCTTGAAATCTACTTTTTGATTTTTACGGTTGTAGGGGGAGAGCTATACGAAGAAATGCTCCGAACTATTTTTCATAGGCTTTCACCAAATGAACCGCCTTTGTTAGAGCGAATTCCATCTGGATTCCCAAGTGAGCAGTCGTTAATGGCATTTGTGATATATGGGTTTTTCTTCTTTGTGATCCTGCGCCATAACCGTGCTATCAAAGTACATACAGTTTTGATCATCAGCTGGGTGTCGATTCTCCTGTTTATTGGCATAAGCCACGTGTATTTTGGTGTTCAAAATCCAAGCCAAATTGCTGCAGGCTATGTGTTCGGAGGAGTATGGCTTGGACTTTCAATCTTACTTCTTGAAATATTCAGGCTGCTAATTGGTATGGATGCCCCGAAAAAAGGAACTAAAATTCGAAAAAAGAAGATTTTATTTCAAAAAGGAGACGATACACCGCCAAATTGACTCGGTTTATAGATCAAAATAGTAGTTTTTAACAGTTTAATGGTAAAATGAGATCGCCAAGTTATAACATTTTGTTTAAGGTTAGTTAGTGATTTCTAATGATGTAATGTTACTTCTGAATGATTTGAAGTGATAAAGAAATGTAGGTGCTGAATGGAAAAGAAAAAAATAGAAAAGTGGATGAATATTGTTTCGAAAATAGTTTTGTTTGGTGGAATATTCGCCATAATCGCTAGCATCCACTCATTGAGTACCACATTTCACCTCTATATTACAGGGAGTGAACCAGGGCGATTCAATAAAGAAATCAATAAAAATGTTGGTACTGTTGCTGAAATTATCGGGATTGCTACCGGAGCGCTTTGGGTGGTTCGTAAAATTTGGCTGGAAATGAAAAAACGGAAATGGCCATTTACGGACTGGATTCAACAGCTTTTCGTATTATTACGCAAACGGCATATTTATTTAGGAATCTTAACCCTTTTATTATCCTTTGCGCATGGTGTTTATTTCTATTTATTTGTCGATGAACGCCACCAATGGACAATGTACTCTGGGGTTGTAGCCTTTATTTCTCTCATTATCCTTGCTTTATTAGGATGGAGACATGAGCAAAATAAGAAAACGAAAAAAAATCAACAAACGAAAAAAGCACATGTAATGTTTGCGATTATTTTTGCCATATTGTTTTTGGTCCATTTAAATCTTTAAAAAATATTCGTGAAACGCCAACTAATAGGATAAAAAAATCAATCAAAGCGATCCCCTTTGTCTTAGATTTTTGAAGGAATCCATCCTTTGGTGGATTCTTTTTTAGCTAAGTAGAATTTATATCCATAAATTCTACTAGCGCATAAGTGCAACTACGCCTAATCACCGCCCTTATGGGCTCGCCAATTTGCGAGTTTTCTTTATACGTAAATGGTACTTTTGTAATTAAATGCATTTGAGAAGACTAGAAAGGAAGAAGCTCATGAATAAAAAATTTATTCGTTTAACAACCTTTGTTTCCATCTTATTATGCTTGCTCTGGCTTATTGGGCTTGGCTGGGCAGTGGAAGAATTTTATGCAGGTAAACCTGAAAATCCTAAATCAAAAGCTGTAACTGAAAAGGTCGTAGATAAAAAAGAATTAACAGTTGTGGCTTTAGGTGATTCCTTAACAAGAGGAACAGGTGATGAAACTGGAAAAGGGTATGTCGGGGATGTTATCGATGAAATAAAGAAAAGAACGAAACAGCCAGTCACATTATTAAATCTCGGAATTAATGGGGCTAGGTCAGATCAGTTACGGACGCAGGTGCAACAAAGAGAAGTAAAAAGGCAAATTCAGCGAGCAGATATTCTATTAGTTACAATTGGCGGGAACGATTTGTTCAGAGGTGGACAAGGGTTAATGGATTATCAAACAAAGAACATTGCTGTAACCGAGAAAAAATATTTAGAAAATATAAAATTTATTTTTCAACAAATAAGACAAACCAATACAAAAGCAAATGTTTTTTTCATTGGGTTATATAATCCTTTTATAAATTTAAATGAGGGAAAAGATATTTCAAAAGTAATTCGACGTTGGAATTATGATAGTGCAGAAATCAGTGCTTCTTTTCCAAAGGTTGTGTTTGTACCAACGTTCGATTTATTTGAACTAAAAGTAAATGACTATTTATACTCAGATAAGTTCCATCCAAATACAAAGGGATACCGGTTAATTGCTGAACGGGTGGCAGCATTACTGACCTGGTAAGGAGAGTGCATTGATGGAGAAAATAACATTATCGGTACAAAACCTGAAGAAAGTGATTGGGAAAAAAGAAATTATTAAAGGTATATCATTTGAATTAAAGGAAGGGGAGGTGTTTGGATTTCTTGGGCCTAATGGAGCAGGGAAAACAACAACGATCCGTATGTTGGTGGGCTTGATTAAACCAACCTCTGGATCGATTGAAATATGTGGCTATAATATTAAAACGCATTTTTACCATGCATTAAAAAATCTTGGCTGCATTGTTGAAAATCCTGAATTATATCCATATTTGACAGGATCGGATAATCTCCTTCATTTTGCACGAATGCTTGAAGGTATTGGTGAAGAACGGATCAAAGAGGTGACAGAACTTGTCGGGTTAACAGAAAGAATTCATGATAAAGTAAAAACATATTCCCTTGGGATGAGACAACGACTTGGGATAGCACAAGCACTTTTAGGAAGACCAAAGGTATTAATCCTCGATGAGCCAACAAACGGATTAGATCCCGCAGGAATACGCGAAATGAGACAATTTATTCGCTATCTTGCTAAAAAAGAAGGACTGAGTGTGCTTGTATCAAGCCATCTATTAAGTGAAATTCAACTTCTATGTGATCGAGTGGCGATTATTTCGAAAGGTACAATCATTCGAACAGATACAGTACATCATTTATTATCGAATCGTGAACGAGTGGTTTGGCATTTTCATCCATATGAAATGGGAAAGCAGCTTTTAGAAGCTTTAACTACTGTGGAAGAAAAGAAAGATGGAACGATTCTAACGGAATTCCATGAAACCAAGATAGCTGAGTGGAACAAACTCCTTGTTGAAGCAGGCGTAAGTGTAACGGAAATGAACCGAAAGCTGCCTGTCCTAGAAGATTTATTCCTCGAACTAACAGGGGGCGACAGGATTGAATAAACTTATCCAAAACGAAATGATGAAGTTAATCGCCAAGAAGAGGTTACTTGTCATTGCTGCCATTATTGCTGTTCTAGTGATTTTGTTTACATACGCACAATATAAAGAAGTACAAACCCAAAGGGAAAAGTTAGGAACAAGTGATTGGAGAACCACTTTACAGCAACAAATTGTCGATACGACTAATCGGTTAAGTTCGAGCCGAATTTCTGAAGAATGGAAAAAACAGTTGCAAGTTACTTTGCAACAGGAACAATATTATCTTGACAAAGATATCAATCCATCAGAGCCAGGGGCTCCGACTTTTATAAGAATATTCCTTGAAAATTCAATTGATTTATTTTTACCATTAATGGTCATGGTCATTGCAAGTGATCTTGTCTCTTCTGAACATAGTTTGGGTTCGATAAAACTCTTGTTGACAAGACCAGTCAAAAGATGGAGGGTACTGTTCAGTAAATATATTTCCCTTTGCTTGGCAATTTCATTAATTGTAGCGATAACAGGAATACTGTCCTATTTGATCTCTGGATCAATATTTGGTTATAAAGGATGGGGAACCCCAATATTAACAGGCTTCTCAGTCACAGATGCAGGTCTAAACACCTCTGCTGTAAAAGTTCTTGATCTATGGCAGTTTTTATTAATGGATTTTGGGCTTGTCTGGTTTGTTGCCATCGTTGTAGGTACGTTATCTTTTATGCTTTCTGTTTTAATTCGAAGTACGGCCGCAGGTATGGGTGTAATGCTTGCAGCTTTAATATCTGGTGCCATTTTAAGCAACATGGTGTCATCTTGGACATCAGCAAAGTATTTGTTCATGGTAAATTTGCGCCTTACGGATTATTTAAAAGGAGCAGCACCACCGATTGAAGGAATGACCCTGTCGTTTTCATTGCTGGTTTTATTAGCTTGGTGGGCAGTCTCCTTGTTTGTTGCGTTTTTTGTCTTTACAAAAAGAGATGTTTATTAACTTTTCCCTTTAAGAAGCCTCCTTTCTCGCTTATTTCCATCTATAGTTTCTTGTTAGAAGGAAACCATAAATGTGTACTCTAAAAAGTCAAAGGAGGTTTTTAAAGGTGAATTATAAAAAGACAAAGCTGGCAATAGCCTCTACTCTATTGATTTCCCTTGGTGCCTGTGCTCAAAAAAATGCGGGTGATCAGTTTGGGCCAAGAAACGTAAATAATCCTAGAAATGTATCAACAGGGGATTTGAATGGGCGATATGTCGGTCCACAGGACTACAGTTTAAATGGGCAGCGTAATGTGGGTACACGCGACTACGATTTAAATAGAACACGAAATATGAGTACGAGGGATCTAGATCTAACAAGACCACGAAATGTTTCAACAGGTGATCTTAAGTATCCAATGCAAAATATGAATGTTTCGGATCACAATTCAACAACAGAAATACAACCAATGAACAATGGTTTTATAACAATTGATCAAAATTCATATAGTACTTCAATGGCAAGTCATCAGTTTCCACATAGCAAAAAGATTCAACAGGGTAATTTTTGGTATTACTCATTTCAACCAGAAGTCGTTAAACAAAGAACTGGGATGATACCACAACAGCCTAAAAATGGAGTAGTAACTCCTCCAACAACCAGGGGGCAGGCAGCTCCTGCACCAACTCAGGCACCAACTGAAATTGGTAAGGTAGCACTGCAGGTAATTGAACTAACAAATGTTGAAAGAAAGAAAAATGGTCTTCCACCACTTAAAGCAGATGCGTCTTTGAGTAAGGTTGCCCAAACAAAATCAAATGATATGGAAACAAAGCATTACTTTTCACATACCAGTCCAACTTATGGATCTCCTTTTGATATGATGAGGGACTTCGGTGTTACTTATCGTACAGCTGGCGAGAATATCGCAATGGGGCAGCCAACTGCTCAAGAAGTGGTAAATGCATGGATGAACAGTGAGGGGCATCGCAAAAACATCTTAAGTGCAAATTATACAAACATTGGTGTCGGCTATACCCAAGCAGGGAATTACTGGTCCCAAATGTTTATCGGTAAATAGAAAGTTTTAGAAGTTATTCCTATATGGGATAGCTTCTTTTTTTTCAAAGCAATCCTTCTCATTAACTAATTTTTTGTTATAATGGTAATTTTTTTCGGTAAAGTGGGGAATGATATCTTCGTGCCATATTAGGACTAAAAGGATTTCCTAAATTTGAGCGAATATAGTAGGTAAAAGGAGATGTTTGTAAGTTGAAAAAGAAAGTAGTAATGTTAGCTGCGGGGTTGTTTTTATTACTGCCGAGCTTTGGAATGGCAAATGGTGCAACACCTGATTCTAAACAGGAACAGAAAATGAATGTTCCTGATGATTGCCGTCATGGAAAACACGGAGATATGATGAATAAAGAAGAATGGCAGGCAAAAATGAAAGCAAGAGAACAGCAATTGCTTCAATGGGTGGATCAATACACGCCAGAAAAGAAGGCTGAATGGGCAAAAGTTACCCAAGAAAAGAATATGTTACATGAAAAGTGGTTAAGCCCAGAGTTTGCTAAACAACGTGAACAATGGAAAAAAGAAAAAATGGCGGAAATGCAGAATCTAAAGAAGCAATATGATGAGGGTAAAATTACGAAAGAGGAATTAATGAAAAAAGCCCATGGTGGCAAAGATATGGCCCATTGGAAAACATTCCATGATTTAAAAGCAGCTGTTGAAAGTAACAATAAACAACAGGTATCCCAATTGTTAAATCAACTTCTTGAACAACATAAGCAGCATAATCAAATGGTAAAAGAAATGCTTAATCGAAAGACTAAACAAGAATAGCGCACAAAAAAACGTCAGTCATTTTTGGAAAAGCAGTTCCGTTTTTGTGGAGAAACAATTCAAATAGCCTAGGAATTAGCATATCAATTAACATACAAATTGGTATGCTATTTTTTATTGAAATAGATTTTTGGCTAAATTGAGTCCAAAATTACATAATAAATAGCGTGCCAATTAACAGCATGACAATCATCTGGGTCATTGTCCGATTAAGGGCGTTGATTTTAATTGTTATGCGTTTATGGTATGCAAACCATATAGGAGGACAAAGAAAAAATCTTTATGTAACGGTCTTTGAAACTTGTCTGTTAATTTCCGCTTCAGGCGCTCGCTTTCCGCGGGGCGGGTGGGTGAGCCTCCTCGGCGCTTAAGCGCGCCTGCGGGGTCTCACCTGTCCCACTACTCCCGCAGGAGTCGAGCACTCTACGCTCCAATCAACAGGGTGTCAAAATTAATTGTGCGCTATAACATTGTCAATGTATAAAAGACGGCTATTATCCTTATTAAAAAGGCTCTGTTAAAATTCATTGTTGTTTTTCATTATGATTGGGGAACAGGACATACGATCCTTTATTTAAAAAAAGGCTCTATTAAATTTTGATGTTGATATTAGAATAAAACGAACATTTGTTCTGACGTGAATATATAAATTGGGCAAAAATAAGTGATTTCGAGTGGCGTTTACAGACATTATTGTTTAACAGAGCCATTTTTAAAGTAGTAATAACCGCAATCATAACTCGAGTAACCCGAGAAACTAACGAAAATAAAATAAGCGGAGATTTTTCGGTTAAATGCAGAATGGAGCTCGTTTCGAGGTGTATAAACGGAGGTTTTCCGGTTACGCAATGCAAAGTCCCACATTTTCGCGGTTTTTGAGTCAATAGGCGGAAACTATCCGTTTATTTAAGCTATTTTTAATCCAATTTACTGATTACGAGGAATTTTTCCGTCTATTAATAATTCGGACAGGTATCAAATATCAACATTTACCTTTAACAGACATCCATGCAAAATTTTTGGCACATCTATGAATGAAATAACAGTTATCCACAGTTATTTCAGGGTAGAGCCATTAAAAAAAAGAAAGTTTTTCAGTGCCCTCGCTTAAGCGCCTGCGGGGTCTCTACCAATTTCAATAACATATAATTATACTAAATAACAGTTTTGACTTTATTCTTCGTTGAGGATTTATTTATAAACGTAAATGAAAAGTTTACACTAATAGCCAGGCTATTCTTTTGGATTGACGTTTTTTGATTCGATCTAATCAAAAAAATCAATCAAGTTCCTCCACTTCTACAAGAATATAATTTTTATAGTAAACGATCAACTCACTATTGGCTTGAGCTGCTTTCTGGACAACCCGGAGGTTTCGACAAAATAAGGGAACTTCGATCTCACCATTATTAAAAATGATGTAGGTAAAATCCTTTGAGAATGGGGAATCTTCATCTCGAATCATGACGAATCTACCTTTAAATGATGAGAGCGACCTATGATTTTCTCCTTCTGCTTCTTCGGCTTGTTGTAAAAATTGTTTATTAACATGTTCAAGGAATTCTTTTAAAAATAGCAGAAATGCGATGAAGCCTAAAATCATAATCGTAACCATATACTTATCTGGAAGGGAAGGATAGGATAGACCAATAATCCAGCTTAAAATAGAAACAAATAAATGAAAATACATCATCTCACCCTCTTTTTAAGTTAATGTAAAAACAAAAAAAGTGTTGGTGTCGTAAACATGTTGTTGATCAATTAAAATTTATGCCGTTTAGAATTCCTATATTCTTCTTAACTTTATAATACCTCAAAAAAAATATTCAGTAAAATATAAATAGACCGAATATTATAAATATGAAAAATACCAAAAAAAGTGCAGGATAATTTCATCCTGCACTTTCGACATTCCGACCTATTTTCTTATATCAACTTTTCCTTCTTTTACCTCTTTAATATCTTCTTTAAATTCTTCTCTAATATCATCAGCCAATCCATCAGTGGCTTTTTTAAATTCACGGATTGATTTCCCGAAAGCACGTCCAATTTCAGGAAGTTTATTGGGTCCAAAAATGACTAATGCTACAACAAGAATCAAAATAAGACCGGGTACGCCAATATTTGAAAACATAGTTACATCTCCTAGCGATGATTTTAATCTGCATTTACATTATACCTTTATGGGCTATTTTGTACTAGCAAAATATTACTGGGTAACGGCTTTAATTTTTTTTGCATTGTTAATGACTATTGGTTATAAAAGTCAACAGAGTTTTCTCACCAAAGTGTAATAATAAGACACTCGTCAGGCTATTTTGCCTTGACGAGTGCCTTATTGTTATCTTCATAAAAATTTTGAATTGCTTGATCTGTATAAACCCAGCCTTTCCAACCTATATGAATGGTATCCTTCATAAAATAAGGGTCATATTCATGTCCAGAGAAGTCGGCAATTTGAAATCCTTCTGCTTCAATCTGTTGCTTGATCCGCTTGTAATAAGCGGTTCGCCCAGCCTTAGGAAAACCGGTATAATCATACCATCTTCCATTTACAGGAACAGAAATAAAAAGTGGCTTAGCACCTGATTCCTTTAGTAGGTCCAACACTAACTGAAAGTCATGATATTCAACAGATTTACCGTAAGTTGCACCTGTTTTATAATTTTTTAATGAAGGAACACGCTGTTTTATTTTATTGTACTGCGAATCGGTTACATAAAAGTGATTGTTCTTCGAATCTTTTGCACCAATTTGATTTGCTTCCTTTTCTAATTGGGTCCAAGATTTACCCTTTACCTTTGAACTAATAACACGATGGCGGTGAAATCCTCCGGCCAATGTATAATATAAATCCTTTTTCTCTAGAAGTCCTCTATAAACTTTTGCAAACGGTTTTAATAGTGAGGCTTCACGCTGTTTCGATGTGTTATTAGAGATTTCTGCTTCATACAGTGTAGAAAGCATTTGATCATTTTGAACAGGGGAATACGTTAAAAGGCGCTTAATCGCCATTTTCTTTAATTTAGGATCAATCTTATGGTTGAATGCTAAATCATATCCCTGTAAAGTGGAATAATTAGGAACAAAATGGGATTCGTCAGCACCCTTTGGTTGAAACCATTGTGGTGATAAAACAAACACCATTTTTTTCCCTTTTAGCTGGCTAGTATGTTCTGTTAAATTGAGAAAATGAATCAGAGACTCAGTTCCACCTCTACCGATCAAGAAGGGGGTAAATCCCTCATTATTCTCTTTGAAGTAGTTTGATGGATGGAATTGATCTAATCTAGCAAGTTCTGATGAACCATACATTGGAAGATAGTGATCACTTTCGAGCATTTTACCTTGAACATATTTTCCTTGGAACATGAATAGATTCAATTCTGTTGCGGCTTCATTAATTCGACTTTTTGGAATTAGATTCTCAATCCATTTATTTGGAATAATAACGAGAATAAATAAAACTAGAAATGCTAGAATTAATGGTGCAAAGAATACTTTTTTCATTTAAAATCAGCCAACTGTTTGGCGATATTATTCGGTGTATTCCACGTATCACGGTCAAATTCAGTTATCGGTACCATAATACCGAAGCGTTCTTCGATTTGGACAAGAAGTTCAACCGTTCCAAATGAATCAAGAAGGGCTGAATCGAATAAGTCCATATTTGGATCTTCTTTAACAACATCATCCTGACAAATTTCAGCTAATAATTCAATGACTTGATTTGTAAATTCCATGAGTATCAAACTCCCTTAAAATAATTGACCTGAGAAAATATAAAAACCAAAACAGACAAAGTGGAATGTAATGATTACAGCGGCAACATGTGTAAACTTATTCTGCGGCCACCATTTATGCTTCTTGTTAAAGCGTTCAAAAGCGTTATAAACAACCATTATCAATGCATGATAGACTCCGTAAAGAATATATTGAATTTCTAGGCCATGCCAAACGCCCATTAATAAAAATAACAGAATATAACCTAGGTTGGAAACAATATTTCGGTTTTTAATCCATTTTTTTTTCGTCATCCAAAAGACAAAGCGCATATAAACATAATCGCGAAACCAGAATGATAGACTCATATGCCAGCGATTCCAGAAATCTTTGATATTGCGGCTAATAAACGGTTTATTAAAGTTTTCTGGAGATTTAATCCCCATAATATAGCTAACTCCAACTGCAAATGCACTGTACCCGGCAAAATCAAAGAATAGATATAGACTATATCCATACATATAGAATAGATGATTTTGAAAGTCACTAGTTGCGATAAATCGTAAGTTTGCTATAAAAAAGTGATTGATAGAGTAGCCAATAATAAACTTATATAAAAAACCAAGAAAGATTTTATTGATACCATCATAAAGAAGTAGTTTATATTGATCTCCAGTTAATTCAAGAGTTAGATCCTTATCAAAACGACGATACCGATCAATTGGGCCGGATGAAATCGTCGGGAAGAAAAGGATAAAATAGAGGAGACGTGTGATCGGAATATTATTTTTAATCAAACCATCTCTCGTCTCTATAACCAATTGGGTTCCTTTAAATGTTAAATACGAAATACCTAGAAAGCCGATCCAATTTACCTGTGAAAAATAAGGTAAAAATTTGGATAAAACAAGTGGCATGATCGAAGCCAAAACAGCGATAACAAAAATAATCCCACTATTTGACTTTTTTCGGTATGCAATATAAGTAGTAATCAGTAAAACCTGCCAAGCTGTGAATATTAGTAAAGCAATCGCACCGTTCAATCTTGTTGAAAAAATAAGTGCCAGAGCAAGAATGGAGATAAACATGTTATAAGAATGAATTCTTTTCCCTTTTAGACCAAGAATAACAGTAGGTGCTAGAAGGATAGCTAATATAAAAAAGAATGTAAAAGAGCCATATGGTGTCATACAAATACCTTTTCTTGAATTAGTTTTCGATCAATTTTTCCGTTTGGTGTGATCGGAAGGTCTTGATAATAAGAGAACTTCCTAGGGATCATGTAGGCTGGGAGCAGGGTAGACAGCTCTTTTTTAATTGCACTTGTCAGCTGATACTCTTTTTCAAACCCATGTTCGTTAGCTACGATCGCAGCAGTTAAATACTCGATTTTCTCATTTTGGAAAACAGGGATTACAACGACCAATTTGACGTATTGCGACTTTGAAATATGGTGTTCAATCTCCTCTAATTCCATTCGGTAGCCATGTAATTTGATTTGAAAATCCATTCTCCCTTTATAAAAGAGCATTCCATTTTCTTTATAGCCAGCATCGCCTGTTTTATATGCCATTTTTTCGTTGAAGGAGAAGAAAGCTTTACTTGATAGCTCTTTTTGGCCTAAATAACCCTTACTTACACTTGGACCTACAATGATAATCTCACCTTTTTCACCGTCTGAAACTTCTACCCCATCTTCATTTACAAGCAAGATTTGCGTATCACACTTAGGCGTACCAACGGGAAGACTCGGATATTTTTTCAAGATTTCAGGGATAACTTCAACAGATGTTACTGCAACCGTGGCTTCGGTCGGCCCATACGTATTAAATATTCTTGCTTTCGGGAACCTTGCTAACAACTGTTCGGCAATCGTTACTGGTAAAATTTCGCCACAGAATAGAAAAACTCTTAATTCTGGGAGGAGTTCTTCACAAAACATGGGATCCATTAAACACATTTGCACGAATGAAGGTGTTGACGTCCAAACTTGCATATTGGAATTTTTCAAGGCTTCAAATAACATCTTCGGTTTGGCAATCATTTCTTTTGTGATTGCAAAGATGCTACCGGTACTCGCTAAAGCCGGGTAAAGATCCATAACAGATAAATCAAAAGAGAAGGGTGCTTGGTTAAGAAATTGAAGGGATCCATTAATCGGGAAATCCTTCACCATCCAATCAACAAAGCTTTGCAGATTATTGGCGGAAATTTGCACGCCCTTAGGATTTCCAGTACTCCCTGAAGTATAGATAATATAGAAATTCTCCTCTTCTTTGACCCAGTTTTCTGGATCAACATCTGCAACTATTGAATCTATCGTTATAATTTCGTCATAAGAAGCAATCTGGATAGAAGAACTCTCAATTACAATTGGCAGACTTGAAACATTAATAAAGTATTTTGACTGTGAGCTTTCGATTATTTTCTCAATACGATCCATTGGGATGGATGTGTCAATTGGAATATAAGGATGCCCTGATTTTACACAACCCAAAAAAGATACAAGCATTTCTGGTTCCATATGCCCATAAACTAAAATGGGTGAACCTGCTTGAAGATGTTGTTTGAGCATATGATCAGCAATTTGTTCTGATTGGTTCCAAAGTTCACCATAAGAGAGTTTATTTTTAGGTGAAGTAAAGGCTATAGTGTCAGAATGTGTAAAAGCAAAATCTTTTATTGTATTTAATAATCTCATTTAAGGTCACCTCACGATTAGAAATCGTTATATATATAGGAGCCAGCACTTGCATCGTTAAAACCATACATAAAAAACAATAAAAGGAGAATCAGTAAATAATACAAGAACCGGCTAGTCCATTTAACATGTTGATTTTGAAAAAAACTTTTCCATTTAGTAAGCATGGCTCTAAGATCTCCTAGAAATTTTTTTGAGTAGGGATAACATTCCCTTATTGCCTAGATAATCATAATGCTGTTCGAAAAAACTTGCATTAAAATTAGATGAGAAGCACATTAAAATTTGTTAATCGAAGTCTTTAGTATGCCATACCTTCTGATCAAAAGGAACAGCATTTGCATAGATTTGCAATTAGAGTGGGATTATCGTTAAACTTTAGAATGCAAAATGAACTTTTTATTAAAATAAAAAGTCTTTTCTAAGGGTAGCAGATTTTTAGGCTATGTAATGTAGGTAGGGGCTGAAAAAATGTGGTAAGTGATTTACATGAAATAATTTCCCTGGCCAAGAAAGGGGATCAACATGCTTTCAGGCACTTGGTTACGGTCTATAAAGGCACCGTTTTCCGTCATGCATTTGCCTTATTGAATGATCGAATGGAGGCTGAGGATGTTACTCAAGAAGCGTTTGTTAAAATTTATTTTTCCTTGCCAAAGCTTGAAAATGAATATGCCTTTGTCTCATGGCTGACAAAAGTTGTGACAAATCTCTGCTATGATAAAAATAAAAAATTGACTAAGAAAAAAGCTGCAGAATCAGAAGAACTTGATGAAAATGTGGTTTCAAAGGGTCCATCGCCAATTGATCAAACGGTTATAAAAATAACTATAAAAGAAGCATTGCAAAATATACCATTGGACCAAAGAAATGCTTTAATTTTAAGAGAAATACAGGGTTACTCCTATTCGGAAATTAGTGAGATGTTAGAAATTCCACTTGGCACTGTAAAATCACGAATTAACGCTGCTCGGGAGAACTTGCGGAAAGAACTACAAAAAGGGTGAGTTAAATGTCTGAACATATTGGAGAATTACTCTCATTATATATTGATGAAGAAATAAGCGGGGATGAAAAGTGTTTAGTGGAAAAGCATTTAGCCAATTGTCCCGATTGTCAAAATGAATTATATGAATTATCTTTTTTAAAGAACCAACTGACTGCGGAATATCAGTTTTTAGATATTCCAGATTTGATTGAGGATCAAATAATGGCTAAAATTTCACAAAGGTTAGCAGTGAACACTTCCCGTATATTTAATCGGAATGCACTACTTGTGATGATAACTTTTAGTTTGTTGTTTATTGTGATGACTGGTCCATTCTTAACAATGGGACTTCATATTTTCCATACACTCTTTAGTATTGGAAGTGGGCTAGTTTATGCAATTCCATCCATTCTTTCTGCTATTCCGTATGTAATTGAGGTTGTTTCAATTATATTGTTTGTTTTGATCATTTTGGCTGTTATTGCCCTTAGGTTTGTAGTGAAAACAATGGGAAACACGGTAAGGACGGGGGATCTGTAATGGTAAGAAATAAATTTTTCATTGGCATGATCCTTATTTTGTTAATGTCAGGGGTAGTCGGAAAACCGGCTTTTGCTGCAGATAAGAATTTTTTAAATGAGAAAGAAACCATTCTTCCGACTAATGAAAAAGTAGATAATGTTATTGTTCTAGGGCATGATATCGACATTAAAGGTAAAGTTGATATTTCCGCGATCGTAATAAATGGAAATTTGAAAATATCCAAAACAGCAAGAATCGACGGTATCGTCCTAGTCATTAATGGAAATGTTCAACAAGAACCTGGTTCCTTCGTTAAAGAAAATATATTGGCTCTTAAATTCGAGGATGACACGTTAAATCATTTGCTAATTGGTGCAGCACTCTTATTAGGAACCTGGCTTATCCGTTTTGTTCTAAGTGTAGCAGTCATCCTGCTATCCATCTTAATTGGCCAATTGTTAAAAAATAAGGGTAAACAAAGCTTAAATCGGATAAAAGGGCAAACAGGAAAAATGATCCTTGCGGGTGTGATTGCAAGTTTCGTTTTTGCAGGAATTATTCTACTTCTGGTAATCACTGTCATTGGCATTCCAATTGCGATTATTTTAGCAATTCCACCACTACTTTTCTTTTTGATTGGACTTGCTATGATTAGCCGGATGATAGGAGAAAACCTTTTAGCAAAATTAAATCCAGCAAATTGGGTTATCAATCTAACGGGGGCATTTGTTTTAGTGTCCATTTTCAATTTCCCATTTTTCGGCTGGATTGTATTATTATCTGTCTTTTGGCTTTCATGCGGATTAATGATCATGTGGATGCGAGATAGATGGATAAAGAAACGTAAATGAGGTTTAAAATTAGAAAGCCGGTAGGGAAATCTACCGGCTTTCATCTATCTATTCATCTTGTTTTAATACTCTTTTTGCTCCTACATACCGATCCTTCCAATATGTTGAATGTATAGACTGGATAGAGACTCCTTTATTCTTGGTTACAGCTAAGAATTTGTCGTTTCCTAGATAGATTCCAACAAAGTTGACATTTTCTCCGCCCGTTTTAAAGAAAACTAAATCTCCTTCTAAAAGGTTTTTTTGAAGAATTGCTGTCCCAAGTTTGTATTGTGCTTTTGAGGAATGTGGTAGATTCAGTTCAGCAGCAGAATTTTTAAAAACATATTGAGTATAACCAGATGCATCAAAACCTGTCGGTGTATTCCCACCCCAGTTATATGCATTTCCAAGATATAGCTCTGCAACCGCTGTCACTTCTTGCCCCCATGAAGTAGATGCTTCTGCTTTATGAAGGAATGGAGTGAAAAGAAAGGCTATAACTAGTGTAAAGATAGAAAGACTTGCTAGAATGCCTTTAGACAAATTTGCCACTACCATATGAATTCCCCCAAACTTTTCTATTTTGTTTGTTACCTATTAGTCGTGGGAAAACTAGTTTTTGTTTCAAAACTTTCAAAATATTTACTCGACAAAAAAGGTAGATGTAATCGACAAAATACTTGGGAAAAACTTGGTTTTTCTTAGCTAAGCAGAATTTATGGATTTAAATTCTGCTCGCGCATACCATGTCTCTTTAGATTAAATTTGATTGGACATAATGATATAAAAGTTTTGCCGTATTCTCGATTGAGGATTGATGAGTACGTTCAAAGGCATGTGAGGAATCAATGCCAGGACCAATTAAACCATGAACAATATCATGTCCAGAGCGAATAGCGGCAGAGGCATCTGAACCGTAAAATGGGTAGAGATCCAATTTGTATGGAATATGATTTTCTTCGGCCAGCTGAACTAATTTTTTCCTTAATTCATAGTGATAAGGGCCACTTGCGTCCTTCGCGCAAATCGAAACTGTATATTCATCCGTTGATTGTCCATCTCCAATGGCACCCATATCAACAGCCAAATATTCAACTGTTTCCTCTGGAATATTAGAATTGCCGCCATAACCAATTTCTTCATTATTGGAAATTAAGAAATGGGTGGTGTATGGTAAGGAAATGTTTTCAGTTTTAATCTGTTTGATTAGTTGCATGAGGATCGCAACGCTAGCTTTGTCATCTAAATGACGGCATTTAATAAAGCCACTTGATGTCACTTGCACACGTGGGTCAAAGGAGATAAAATCACCAACCTCAATACCAAGCGCCTTAACATCTTCAGCGTTATGTACTTTCTCATCGATCCGTACTTCAATGTTTTCTTGATTTCGTTCTATTTTATCAGCATCTTTGTAGACATGAACAGAAGTTTGATGCATAAGGATAGTACCTGTATATTTTTTTCCACTGTTTGTTTCGATCTGACAATATTCTCCTTCAATGGAGTTGAATTTAAATCCACCAATTAAATCAATTTTGAGCCGACCACTTGCCTTTACTTCTTTAACCATGGCACCAAGTGTATCCACATGGGCTGTCAGCATTCGATGTTTACTGGAATCATTTCCCTCAATCGTCGCAATTAATCCACCTTTATGATTTCTCATCGTCTTAATTTGTAATTCATTTAAAAACTTTTCAACAAATGTAATCACTTCATATGTATTACCAGTAGGGCTTGGAATTGAAACTAAATTAGCTACTAATTTCATGGTCTGTTCTGTATCTGGGTAGTTCATTTAAAAGTCTCCTTTCAATTTGTATTCCTTACTATTATACATTCATATTGAAATTTACAGTCAATTTTCAGGCTGTTCATGCATATTTTAAGGAGTACCAATTAATTTTTTAGCTAATCAGAATTTATATCCATAAATTCTGCTAGCGCATAAGGGAAACTACGCCTCTGTCATCGCCCTTAGGGGCTCGCCAATCGGCGAGTTTTCTTTACCCAAATTTGCATAATAGTTTAAAAATTGGGCACGACTGATGATAGCGAGCCCTAATTTAAGGGTCGCATAAAGAAATGGGGCAAAGAGGCCTCTCTAATACCGCTTATCTCTGCTAATCACATAAAAATAAACATCCAACTATTTATTGGTAAATAGCAGCTTTTTAAAATGACATCTATTTTTTGAGAATAGAAAATTATTTCGCTAAATCGGAGGGAAGAAAAATTACCAGATTAGAACTATACCATAACAAGCCAAAGCAAATTCATTGGAAAGGTCCACTCTTTTTCATTCTGTCCTGCCTAATTTTATCAGCAGGGGTTCTCGTCACCCAACAATATTGGCAAAAGACAATTCGGATTGAAGCACCTGAAGAAAACCTTGGTAAAAAAGTAGTCGTTCATTTACCAAATGGTAGTGATGTATTTACTTATGAAAAATTAATTGTCAAAAAAGAAGGAAAGACCTTTTACAAAGGGGAGCGAAACACAATTGACTTGACTGGTGGAACCGTCACCTATGAAAATTGGGGATCAAAATAATAGAATGAATAATTACAAGAGCCAGTCCAAGGACTGGCTCTTGATTTATCTTAATGCGCAGGAAGTTAGCGGGTTAATTAGAAAAATGGTGGATAAAAAAAGTGGCTCGAACAAAATTATCCGAGCGCAACATCAAGAATCATCATTACCACAAAACCAACCATTAGAGAAATAGACGCAAGATCATTATTTCCATTTTCCTGCGAGCCTGGGATAACTTCTTCGGCTACGACAAAAATCATTGCTCCTGCCGCAAAGGTTAATGCATATGGTAATAGGGCTTGTATATACGTCACAGCTACAGCACCGATAACTGCAGCAATCGGTTCAACCATTGCTGAAAACTGTCCATACATAAAACTTCTAAGGCGTGACATGCCATCACGTCTTAAAGGCATTGATACAGCAACACCTTCGGGGAAGTTTTGGATCCCAATTCCAATTGCCAATGACAATGCTGCTGCAAGTGTTGCGGATCCAAAGCCTGCTGCGACTGCACCAAATGCAACTCCAACGGCAAGGCCTTCTGGAATATTGTGGAGCGTGATGGCGAGTACCAAAAGCGTACTGCGATGCCTTTTTGTTGGATGAATACCTTCTGCCTCTTCAATTGGGGCATTCGGGTGTAAGTGTGGTAAAACTTTATCAATTACCATTAAAAACATTCCGCCTAAAAGGAAGCCAACAGCAGCTGGAAACCATTTTGGAAGTGGCCCTCCTTCAGACATTTCAAGTGCAGGTGAGATAAGTGACCAAAAGCTGGCGGCAATCATTACCCCTGCAGCAAAGCCTAACATACCATCCAATAGTTTTTGATTCACTTTTTTAGTGGTAAAAACCAGTGCTGCTCCAAGTGCCGTCATTCCCCACGTAAAACATGTAGCAAGCAATGCTTGAAGAATGGGATCAAGGTTTGAAAAAAAATCGATCATGGCAACCCCTCCATAATTACAGTGCTTTTTTATAATACGTAAAAATGGGCGATTTGCTACAAGAGAGAATAGAAAAGTTGGAATTGAACTTTGGGAATTCAATCTAGCTGATTGTATGTGTGGCTAAGGGGAGGTATTCCAATAGAGATTTCGTTTATTGTTCGCTAAACAGAATTTATATCCATAAATTCTGCTCACGCATAAGGGGCAACTACGCCTCTGCCATCGCATTTATGTGCTCGACAATCGGCAAGTTTTCTTTATTGGCTAAAAGGGAGAAGCTACACCGTTTAAAAGAATTCTTTATCAATTCTCTTGCGTCATTTTCAGCAAGTGAACCTTTTCAAGAAGTAACTGAACTTTTTTCTCCGGAACCAATTTGGCTACGAAGGGTCGCGGCGAATCCTGAATTCCGACACGGCCCACTCGAAAAAACGTTTCAAGGTTATAAGCCGTCGGTTAATGGTCGCCGGTTTCAATTCCATTACTTTTTGTGCAGCTTCCCGGTATCGTGTTAATGTTGGAGTAGCCACATCTTCAATTTGAAATATGACACCTACCTCTTGGTGGGCGGCTGTCTCAAACCAGCCTATGAAATGTTTCAAGTCACTTGCATACTCTTTCAGTGTTTTGGGATTCAAATCTTCGTGGGTGGTAAGAGCTTGAATGAAGTCCTGAATCGTCTGCTCGCCCTGTTCCGAAATTACGGTCGCCTCTCTCATTAGCAAAGCCTCCAAATCTTGACTTACATTAGCGGACAAAGTATTCTTTTCTTAACCGAAACATAGTGGACATCAAGTGTATGCTTTGAAATTACCTAACGACCGCTAATATTAATTAGCGGTCATATGTGCGGGATTACGAATGGGCAGTTTAGATTAGCAATCCATAAGAAACAACTCAAGTTGAATTATGCTAAAATGTAGTTAATGTATAAGATATCCCTCATGAACAAAGGAGAACTGAAAATGAGAAAACTCGTTCTATTTCTGCACGCATCGCTTGACGGTTTTGTAGAAGGGCCGAACGGTGAAATGGACATTGGCTGGATTTCCTACGATGCTGATTTGGAGAAACACGCGAAAGAAATTCTGAGTACTGCCGACACTGTCATTTGGGGACGTGGGACTTATCAGTTAATGCACAGTTACTGGCCATCTGTGCCTTCGAACCCATCAGCTTCGCAGTATGAACGGAATCATGCCGAGTGGATCGAAAAGACAGCCAAAATCGTTTTTTCCACGACGCTGGAGAAAGTCGAATGGAACAATTCCAGACTGGTGAAAGAAGATGTCGAGGAAGAGATCAAGAACCTCAAACAGCAGCCAGGCAAGGATATGGTCATCCTCGGCAGTCCTAGGTTCGCACACTACCTTATGCAGCTTGATTTAATAGATGAGTATAAAATTACGGTTTCTCCCGTCCTGATCGGCAGCGGGTTGCCGTTATTCCAAGGTCTCAAGGAGAAGATCAATCTTAAACTTATCGAAAACAAGACATTTGATTCAGGAGCAATAGGCCTCGTTTACCAGACGGTTAGATGACCTTGTCTCCTAAAGTAGATTATGCTAACGGATTACGTTAGCACAATAAAAGCAGCGGCAGTCTAGGTCTTTCGATTTCCTAGTCCGTCACTGCTTTTTTTACGAGTCAGTCTAATTCAGTTTGTCGGATGATCGTGTCGTTTTAGCATAGAGTAGAGTAAGGAGAAACATCAAGTCGGACGCAATTCAGGGCTTAGCGTATATTTTCGTTAAAATGTTGGCGGTACCCAAATATAGAAACCAACAGTTAATTTTTTAACGCTTTCCATCGTAAGAAGATAATAGGGGGAACTCCTGTAAATTAGGTGTTCCTTTCTTATAGCGTAAAATCAACATTATTCATTAACATAGCCAAAAGAAAAAAGAGGATAGTTTTTAATAAGTAGTTCCGATAACGTGGAGGAAAATCTAAATAATCGTATAAATAGCATACAAAAAAGAGATTTCGGCTTCATCACCTTTGTGAAGAAGGAATCATCCGGTTTTCCAAAGTAATTTCGGGTTCATCGAATTTATGATGAACATTAATACCCTAATTGGCACACTGACAATTGGTATTGCCAGTCCTTTAATTGGTATGCTATTTGAAATGTTTCTCCACAAAAACGGAACTGCTTAGTTTTTTAAGTCACTTTTTTCAAGATTTTTCTAATAATCATTCCAATTAAAATCCCCGGAAAAACGAACAACATCGGAAGCCACACGGGACCCCATAACACTCCAAATATTGTGAAGTTTGAGGATAAAATCAATCCGAGTGTTACAAAAAAAGCAGCGAAAACATACGGTAGAAAAGAATAAGGGTCTTTCCCACCGCCTGTATCTTTCACCGCATCCCACATTGAAAAAAAGTACAAACAAGGATAAAACATCAGCCACTGATAATCGACATGTTCGATTGCATTTTTTATGCGCCAATGAAAACTTAGAATTATGACCCCATTAAAATGGGACTTTATATTGATTAGAAATTCAAGAAACAATAATACGGTACCTTTAAAATATTTTCCGTTTAAAAACTGTCCGAAACCAGGAAGTGCAATACTCCACATTAGTTTTTCAAATACACTTTTCTTCATTTTACATACCAAAGTAACATTATTATTCGTTTTCTTTTGCAATTTCTTTTCGATTAGGAGCAAGTGGTGGTTGTTCTAACCATTTATTTTGAACCATAATATCAAACCATTTTTTAGTTACCATTAGATTTTTTAGAATGATGCTTTCATAAGCTGTAACAAGGTCTGTTCGCATTGCAGATGCTAAGCCTAACCCGTGATATGCTTGTGCAGCTTGATACAAGAATCCAATATGATACATCATTAACTTATCGGAAAAAGGAGAGTCCGTTGAAGTTGTTACCTCTGTTTCCCATGACTTTGGAGCTGGTAAATTATCTGAGTGCATTATTTTTGAAAAGGATTGTATTTGACTATCAGCCGTTTTCTCGGAATCCTCTAAAAACTTTCTTACCTCTTTTGATTGGGCGACCTGACTGAACCCGATAGAAAGAGTTTTTGCCATAATACTTTTTTTAAGGTTGAAAGAAATAGTTATTATTTCTGTTGCAGCTAAACGTCTTCCTTTTCCAAAAAATCCATCGATAAAATCCTGGCTAGAAATAAATTCAGGGTTCTTGGCAGGATAAAATAAAGGGTCTCTCTGAAAATTGCCTTTTTCAAGCAATAACTCAATGGTTCGATGGTACATTTTTTTTGCGTCATTATCACATGAATCGTAAAAATAGCGTAAGTCCTCTCTGACTGAAACGCCTAAGGAGGTAGTATGTCCTAGCAAACCATGTAAAGTCATGACATGTAAATAATTTAAGCAAAATATGTCAGTGAACAATCTTTCTGCACCAATATTTTGGTCAGATTCAGTAAATCCTATTGGAATTGGAAACCCTTCGTTCTCAAAAAAAGTTACAAGTTGTTTCTTTTGTTTTTCGAAGGTTATGATAGCATCCTCAAAAATGGCTTTGATTGACTCATCTTCAATAATTGAGAACATATATCTATTTACTACATCTGTCATTGTTCCGTTTACATACTCTCCCCACAGTGTTCCAATTTCGGAAGATGTGAGTTTTAATTTTTCCTTATCCATATAATCACCTCTTGAGTATTATTTACCAATTCAAAATAAGTTATTATTTTTATTTTGATAACATGTTAATGGAAGTGGAACATACCAGAGTTTGCGCGTTTTTAAGAAAGGATTTTTAGCGAGAGCATAGAATAGACCAATACTAACAGGAAGATGAAAAAGGAAATGGAAATTTAAAATAACATTAAATATAGTATTAGTTAAAATGTCGGAAAGTTTACGTACCTAGGGAAGAAGTAATGGAGTTTCTATCTTATTATGAAAATGAAAGAGTGGAAGATTTTTATAAAATAATTTTTCCATTATTAAAATTGGAGGCAGTTATGGAAATTAAAATACTAAAACCAAATAGTGCAGAAATGTATAGGCGTATTAGGCTAAAAGCATTACAGAGCAATCCAGAAGTCTTTAGTTCCAGCTATGATGAGGAGAAGGAATATCCTTTGGAAAAATTTGAGAGTAGGTTGAAGGGAGACGAGTCTTTTACTTTTGGTGCATTTGATAACGAACAATTAGTAGGTGTGGTTACCTTAGTTATTGAAAAGAAAAATAAATTAAAACATAGAGCTACTATTTTTGCGATGTATGTTTACCCTGAAAAACGTAGAGCTGGATATGGGAAAAATTTAATGATCGAAGCAATTAAGAAGGCAAAAAAAATTGAAAGAATTGAACAAATTTACTTAGCAGTTGTTTCAAATAATGAGCCTGCAAAAAACCTGTATAAATCTTTAGGCTTCGAGACTTATGGAATAGATAAAAACGCATTAAAAGTTGATAATACATATTTTGATGATGAACTTATGGTGTTATTTGTATAACAAGGCCGATATTCTTTAGAAGTGGAGTGGAGGTTCTTTTCAAAAATTCACAGGAGATACACGAGAGTTAATAGAACAAGGGTTTTATGCAACAATCAGAATAGAGTATAATCGTGCCCGTGAGCAACGAGAGCACGAATGATTTCCGAAATCCTTTTTTTAATCGTCTAGTGGAATCATACAGGTGATGAAGGCCCAAAGTCATTAATTGGAGATGGAAAAAGTCCTTCATAGCAGTTACGAATAGATCTTAATCATGCTCGGAACAGAGAATATCTGTTCTTTTTTTATATTTATAAAGGATGTTTTCAGGTTTATCCACCTGAGTTGATTGAAGCGGAGGATACTTGACTCCTGCGGGAATAGAGGGAATGGGAGATCCCACAGGCGGTACGCTGAGGAGGCTTCCATCCCTCCCCGCGGAAAGCAAGTGCCCAGAGCGGAAATCAACGGGTAAAGTAAGAAGACCGTTTACAAAATGACTTTTTACTTTACCCTCATTTTAACTAAATATAGGAGTATCTAAATGTTAGAGTCTCCTATTTAAACCAGCCTTTTTTACTAAACCACAAAGACATTCCGGCTCCCACTAGGAACATGAGGATTAAGGCTCCGAAATAGCCATATTTCCAATTTAACTCAGGCATATAACGAAAATTCATTCCATAAACACCGACAATGAACGTAAGGGGCATGAAGATTGTTGTAATAACGGTTAAGACCTTCATTACATGATTCGATTCATTGGAATTTAATGAAATGTAACTGTCACGAATATCTGTAGTTAGTTCTCGATTTGCTTCAATCATTTCTGTTAGTTTTAACAAATGGTCATGGATATCAGAAAAATACTCAATTTTCCCTTGAATTCCCGCAAACCTCTGGGAATTAATAATCCGGTAAACAAGATCCCTCATCGGAGTAACGGTATGTCTCAGTGCTAAGAGATCATGCCTTGTATTAAATAAATCCTCCAGAAGTGCTTCCATTGATCTGCCCTTAGAATTCTCGTCGATTTCACTAAGAGTATCTTCGATTTGATAAACGACAGGGAAGTAATTATCAACCATTTTATCAAGTACATAGTAAAGTACATGTGATGGATCCCATTTTTTAATATCTGCTCCAGAACTGAAACGATGAAATACCTCGTCAATTTCAATTGAAGGTTTGTGATGAAAGGTTACTGCATATTTTTCACAAAGGAATAGATTTATTTCTTCTCTAGTAACTGTTTTTTGGTTTATTGCTTGGATGACAAAAAAGTTATAATCTCCATAATAATCCAGCTTTGGCCGTTGCAAAGTAAAGATACAATCTTCTATTGCTAAAGGATGGAAATTAAGAGGATTCCGCAAGAGTTCAATTTCTTTTTCATCTGGATTAAAAAAGTCAATCCAATACCATAAATAATCCCCTTTAACCAATTCTTCTACTTGTATGTCTTTTATTAATTCATTTTGATGATTAACTGCAATTGTTCTTATCATAGCTACTCCCTATCATTTTGTTCTTCCTTAAAAATATCACGAAATTACAATGTTAATCAAACAATTCACGGGTACTTTTTTACATAGAATAAAAACTCTTCCAAATAGGGAAGGTATAAATAAGGAAATTATGACTTGCGAGGTACTGATTATGTCTTTTAGAAAAGCACGCTCAACCCGGGATATTCAGGATTCTTTAAAAGAAAAGATTCAGCAAACTGAAGATGTTATTTTTAAAGAATTATACACAAAAGTCGAAACGATAAATATTTTCTATGTTAAAACGCTTAGTGATGAAACTCAAGTTCAGGATCTTTTAATCAAGCCATTTTATGAGGTGAAAACTGAATTATTTCTAGATTATCTACAATCCCATCCAAAGGTAAAGATGTTTGAAGATGAAGAAAAGACTCTTGATGAGTTGACTAGAGGCACGGTTGTTCTCTTCATTCAAGATTGGATTTTTCTTTTTGATTTAAAAATGGATCGCAATAGTTCGGTATTAGATACTACCGTTGAGACAACCATACAAGGCCCGCAATCAGGGTTCAGTGAGAGCTTAGGAACAAATCTAGGGCTGATTAGACAACGGTATCCACAACCTACTTTAAATATGGAATCGACAAAGATAGGAAAGATTTCTCAGACAAAAGTGCTTACCATATTTGATAACAAAACGGTCAATCAAGAAGTTTTAAACAATGTAAGAAAATTTTTGTCTTCAATTGATATAGAAATGTTCCAGTCTGGAGAACAACTGCTAGATTTAATTAAGAAAAATAATCGGGCCTTGTTTCCTGTCATGTTGATTACTGAACGACCGGATCGAGTGGCGGTAAACCTTGCAGCTGGAAAAGTTGCTTTACTTGTGACAGGTTCACCATTCGCAGTTATTTTACCGACCGTTTTAAAAGACTTTATGGCCTCAATGGAAGATATTTACCAAACGTATTGGGTAGGGCATTTTTTAATTTTTTTACGGTATGCGGGGCTATTCACAAGTATTATTCTACCTGCATTGTATGTTGCGACAACTGCGTATAATCCTGAGGTTTATAGGGTTCAATTAGCCTTGTCGATCGCCGGAAGTCGCACAGCTGTTCCATATCCAGCATTCATTGAAGTTTTAGTTATGTTGATTACGATGGAATTATTAACAGAGGCAAGTGCCAGGTTACCAAAAGCGATTGGGCCAACTGCAACAACGGTAGGCGGTCTGATTTTAGGACAAGCAGCAACTGAAGCAGGACTTGTTAGTAATATCATGGTTATTATTGTATCTGCAGTAGCTATTTCAAATTTTGTTATTCCGATTAATGCCTTTAGCTTTGCCGTCAGATTAGCAAAATACTTTTTATTAATTCTTTCCACTTTTTATGGTCTTGTCGGTGTTGTGATTGGTTTTTTCATTCTCGTTGCGTATATGGTTAGCCTTGATAGCTTTGGGCAACCGTTTCTAACCTTAATGCAAAACAAATCAACAAATAATTAGCGAGCTTTTTATTGGGGGGAGGATTATGAATCGATATTTTATCTATTTAATTTTGCTAAACATGCTAACCAATATCATTATCTTCGTCCCAAAAATATTGATGACATACCGTTTTGAAGGAGCAGTACTGGGTATTTTGATTGCTATTCCGATTGGTTTAGCCCTGTGTTTTGTCTTTAACAAGGCCATGTCAAAATTTCCAGAACAAGGCCTTCCAGAAATCTTAAATCATTTTAACAACCGAAAAATTAAAATAGCTATCCTTGTCTGTTTTTCGTGCATATGGTTTTCGGCCGGTCTCCTTTCATTGCTTGGATTTGTAGATATTGTTAAAAGATTTATTAATCCTGAAATATCCGAGATTCTCTTAGCGGTCCTTTTTTTAGGTGCTATTTGTTTTGTTGCCCAGTTACCATCGCAAAAAGTGATGTATTTGATAGAAATCATTTTATTTATAAATGTTCCACTCACTTTTTTTATTGTTTTTAAAGCATTTACTAGTAAATATTTTAGTTGGGACTCGGTCTTTGAAGTGGGTACTCACATATTTATGAGACCAAGTTTTACATCAATAGCCGCAGCTACGTATGCATATTCGGGCTACCTTAATCTGTTAATTATTAACCGGCTTTTTAAAAACAAAATAAAGGGAAAAAATTATTTCATTATCCTTTTCCTCGTTATATTTAATCTATTTACTACATTTTTCATTCCAATAGGATTTCATGGTGCAGATAGTGTACAAGAATATCTTTATCCATGGATTTCAACTGCGGATTGTTTACGAATCGTTTACGGTCCAATTGAAAGGGCATTATATATTTTTTTAATGCTATATACCAGTATCACATTGCTAAGTACTTCGCTGCACTGGCATGTTGCATTCGAATTTCTTAAAGGAGTATCAAGAGAAGAGCCTAGCCAGAAAAAAAAATGGATTATTTTCGCTATTTTTATATGTTTATCCATAGTTGCTGAATGGAAAATAAATGCTCTTCAATTGATTAAAATTTCGAGTTATTGGTTAAATGGGCGGTTTATATTTGAAGCCTTTGTAGCAGCATTACTTCTCTTTTTGGCGAGGAGGCAAAAGACATGAAGCCTTTTGGAAAATGGATTCTTGTAGTAATTACTTTGTCGGGCTCATTTTTTTTGTTAGGTGGTTGTGGTTATAAGGATATCGATAAACGTTTTTTTGTCGTTAGTGTCGGGATCGATCCTGCAAAAGGTCATTTGAAAAAATATTTAGTTAGTCTTAAATTTGCCATTCCTAATGTTGAAAAGAAACCAAATGACTTTATCATCGTTTCAGAGGAAGCAGATACCATGGCTGAGGCGGTAAGAATTATCAAAACAAAAGTGGATAAGGAAGTAGATTTTAGCCAAGCAAAAGCAGTTGTTTTCAGTCAAAATATTGTAAAACCAAATTTTCCTCCGCACCTCTACTATTGGCTTACAAGAAGAAGAGATTTTCAAGAAATATCCTGGGTAGTAATTGGGAAGCCATCTGCACTAGATGTCTTAAAAGTAAAGCCGAAATTTGAACAAGTACCATCAAATGCCTTGTTTCTCACGCTAGGAACTGAGGGATCTGAGACTCCTTATATCATCCCAGAGTTTTTGTTTGATTTGAAAAAGAGATTTTCAGAAAAAGGGCTTGACCCTTTTATGCCGATTGTTGAAGCGAAAAAGGATTTACTAGAAGTGAATACGGTGGGTATTTTTAATAAAAAAGAAATGAAAATAGTCTTAAAACCAGAAGAAACAAAGTATCTAAACTTCTTTTTACTTAAGGAAGGGAAAAGTGCTATTAGGATACATCAAGGAAAGGAGTATTTTTTAATAGATACAAACAAGGTTAAGACTAGCTATAAATTGGATACTGCCAATCAAAACCATCCAATGATTAAGGTTAAAGTAAAGATAAAAGGAAGGCTGGAAGAGTCGCTGATGAAACCTTTAAATTCGAAACTGTCAGATTATGAAAAAACAGCAGAAAAAGATATAAACAAAAGTGTAAAGAAATTGCTTGTAAAACTGCAAAAGGAAAATGTTGACCCGATTGGATTTGGACTCCATTATCGTGGAAGGCACTTTAGTAAAAATGATTGGCAGACGTGGCAACAGCTTTATCCGAACGTCACTTATAAAGTGATTACGGATGTTCAAATAGAAGATACAGGATTAATTGAATAAATTTTTGATTATATAGGAGTGAAAAGAGATGAGTGCTAGTCACATTATCGCAAATACGATTATCACATTTTTTGTCATATATATTTTATCAAGAATATTAGGCAAAAAACTCATTTCTCAAATGACCTTTTTTGATTTTATTGCAGGGATTTCACTAGGTTCATTGGTTGGATCAGTTATTTTTTCCGCAAAGATTCCTATTTGGAGAAGTTCTATTTCGTTAGTTGTATTTGCAGCAATTTCTTTCATCGTAGATTTTATTGCTCTTAAATCTTATAGAGGAAGAAAAATCCTAAATGATGTGCCAACCCTCATAATAAAAGAAGGAAGAATTTTAGAGGTGGAGATGAGAAAGGCTCGGTTAACAATTGATGATCTTCTGTTTCAGCTTCGAAAGAAAGATATCTTTTACCTAGATGAAATTGAATATGCTTTCTTAGAAACGGACGGAACTGTGTCTGCCTTGAAAAAAGCTGATAAGCTCCTAACAACTACCGGAGATCTAATGGTCAGCTCTGTTTCTAGAGGGTTGCCGCAAACCTTTATTATTGACGGAAATATTCTTTCAAACATGATAAAATCGATTGGAAAAGATGAAAAATGGGTTCGAAGTATTCTGGAGCAAAATAACATCAAGAATGTTTCAGATATATTAGTTGCACAAATAGATAATCATATGAACGTTTTTATAAGTGAAAAGGGGTCTTCCTAGGCTCTGCTTAGCTTAGAAAGAGGCATTCCATTTGGAGTGCCTCTTAAAAATGTTATAGTGTCGGAGTGTTTTCCTTGTTTCTCAATGCTTGTGGAATATAAACGCAGAATGGTTCACTTTCCATATAATCGCCTGTTACTCCATATGTCCTTGAACGGGAGCCACCGCAAATTTTATTGAATTCACAAACCCCGCATTTTCCTTTGTAATTATCAGGCTGTCTAAGTTCTTTAAACACTTTTGATTCACGATAGATTTCAGCGAGTGGTTGTTCACGAACATTTCCACCTACAATTGGAAGAAGTCCGCTTGGCATCACATCGCCGATATGGGAAACAAATGCAAAGCCATTACCATCATTAACCCCTTTTGGTGCGCGTTTTAAGCCGTCATGCATTGAAGCAAAGTCAGTTGTTATGGAATCTTCGTAGTGAATTTCCCCATTTTCAATTTTCTTCTCCCGCATTTTTTGCTGAAGAACTACACGACGGTAGTGTTGCGCTGCTGTTGTTTTAATGTCATATGGTGCTGTTTTGCTTAGTTCATAAAGCCAGTGGAATACTTTTTCATGTTCAACAGGTGATATGCAGGCGTCAAGTTGACCTCTACCTGTAGGTACAAGCAAGAAAATATACCACATTACCGCTTTTAATTCTCCAACTAGTTTCGCCATTTCTTCTAAATGATCGTAATTGTAGCGAGAGATAACCGTATTAATTTGTAGTGGCATATCTAATTCATTTAGATACTTAATTTTTTCAAGCGTTAGATCAAACGAACCAGGTGTCCCACGGAAATGGTCATGAATTTCTGGTGTAGGTCCATCAAGACTAAAGCCCCAGCGTGAGAGCCCCACTTCTTTAGCTCGTGCCATTTTTTCTTTTGTTACATTGTCAGTGGCACTTGGCACCATCGATACGCGCATTCCTTTTTTAACAGCATAATCTGCAAGTTCGAAAAGATCGTCTCGCATCATGCAATCTCCACCTGTAAAAACAAGCATTGGGTTATTCATATCATAAATTTGATCAAGAAGATTGATCCCTTCTGCGTGGGTTAACTCACGCGGATCTCTCTCTAATTGGGCGTCTGCACGGCAGTGGACGCATTTAAGCTGGCAAGCTCTTGTTACTTCCCAAATAACAATAAACGGGTTTTCATCATAATCGATTGCCATTCCTTGTCCGTGTGGATGCCCCATTCCTTGTGCATGGGGGTGTCCCATTCCATGTGGATGTCCATTGCTTTTCATATTCATCACCAATTTTCATAAATTTTTTGGCTAATCAGAATTTATAGCCATAAATGCTGCTAGTTCATAAGGGCAGCTACGCCTAATCATCGCATAAGTGCAACTAGGCTATCGCCGACGCCTTTAGGCTTGGCGCTAGCCAAGTTTTCTTTATGTGATTCTACTATTTCAATGATGCTTCTATAGGTTAATTATAAATTTATCAACTAGCTGTGCATGGATGGATTGTTACAAAATTTCTACATTCCCACTTTCGTTTTGAATCGGCCAAAAAGAGAGGGACTTTTACACTGGTCAAATAGTACTAATTGTAAAATATCTTGAAATATTAAAAATATATTACAGGAACATTACAGATTTAAGGTAAATTATCTGAAAAATTTATGGTTAAACCTTATTTTATAAGGTTTGGACGATTTTCTATTGTTTGTTACATAAAGTACTATCATTTCCACTAGGGGAATTAATTACCTAACCACCCATATTTTATTGATATTAACAGGTCTAAAACTCCTTTATGATAAATTTGTAAACGAAATGAAGGAGTGCTACCATGAAAAAACATATCATCACAGTCGCGGCAACCGCAGGGCTTTTGTTTACGGCTTTTGGAAGTTCAGCTAGTGCAGATGCAAGTACATACAAAGTTCGTTCAGGTGATAGTCTTTCAAAAATCGCAAAAGTAAACCATGTTTCTATTAAACAAATAAAAGAGTGGAATCATCTTTCTAGTGATCTTATTAAAATTAATCAGAAACTATCATTGATAGCTCCAAAAAGCCATAAATCAAAAAAAGTGATAAAGACTAAAACCGCAAAAAAAGTAACTCTAGCTAAAACAGCGAATGGTACAACTCAAACGTACAAAGTTAAATCAGGAGATTCCTTATCGGTAATTGCAAAAAAATATAAAATATCTGTTACTGTTCTAAAATCTTTAAATAATCTACATTCAGATAAGATAAAAATTGGACAAGTGCTTAAGGTGAAAGGTACAGTAACTAAGGTAATTGCAACCCCAGTTTCTGCACCGCCAAAACAAGTTTTTGCAACCACCTTGGATGCACCTGTTTCTCAAGTGCAGGCAATGATTGCTGAAGCAAAAAAATATATTGGTACTCCATATGCATGGGGAGGGGTAACACCTTCTGGATTTGATTGCAGTGGGTTTGTAGATTATGTATATAATAAAGTAGGAGTTTCATTGCCGAGAACGGTTGCGGCTCAGTGGAACCAGACAACGTCGGTTGGATTTCCAAACCCTGGTGATCTAGTGTTTTTTGAAACGTATGCTAAAGGCCCATCACATGTAGGTATATTTATCGGAAACAACAAATTTATTCATTCTGGATCACATGGTGTGACAATTACTGATATGACATCGTCATATTGGAGAACAAAGTATCTAGGTGCAAGAGCTGTATTTTAATAGACTGGCAAAAAGGGCCTTTTTGGAAAGACCTCAGATTGTCGAGAAAGGGGTATTTTTCTCGGCAATTTTTATTTTCTCAGAGTCCGAATACCAAATTTATCAAAGCTCCCTGCAAATGGGCCTGTTGATTTCCGCTCCAGGCACTCGCTTTCCGCGGGGAGGTCCTGAAGCCTCCTCGGCGTTACCGCCTGCGAGGTCTCCAGTGACCTCTATATCCCGCAGGAGTCGAGTGCCCTCCGCTCCAATCAACAGGTGGTAAATCAACTTAAAGTATTGCAACACACTTTTTCCAATTTAGCTAAATGTGTTGCAATCTTTTTATATTTTGGCATGCGGCAGTAAGGAGAGCATGCTCGGATGCATTCTTCAATCCCCGTAACCGGTAATAGCGAAGCCCATGCAGCTCTTCCAGAGTCTGCGAAGCTTCGCTCAATTTTTTCCTTTCTAAATTTATAAAGTATTTTTCCAGATTTAGATAAGCGATTTAACCTTACCTTTTCTTTGTGCTCCTCCCAAACATGTCGTGTTACAACTTTCACTTTATTTTTTGAGCGTGTATATTGGGATAAAAATGGGCAGTTCGTACACTTCTTCGAATCAGATTTGTATTCCCTATATCCCACACGGGTTGTAGTTTTGTATGTTAATTCTTTGTTGTTGGGGCATATGTACAGGTCACGATCTTTATCGTATGTAAATTACCATTTGGGGAATAAACCAGTAGTAGGATGGTATCTTCTATGGGCAATGACTCCAAAAATTTTCCGATCAGAAAGTCCTTTGCAAATGGATTTGTAAAATACCCTGAATCTAATGCTACAGCTTCCACCTTAAATCCAAATCGTTGGACCTGATGGTCCAGCCTACTAAGATAGGGAACAGAATCATGAACATTGCCAGGTGTAACATAAACGTCAGTAATTATATTTAACTTCATATCCGTAGTTCGGTGGTCAAGATAACAGAACATTTCTTGTTTATTTTCACGGGACATAAAACCACATTCTAGGTAAGTAGTACTTACACGAATTTCCTTAGTTTCTTTTACTTCGTCCTATTCTTTTAATGGCTTTTTTCCGTGTTTAAGTCTATCTTCTTCAATCGCCTTGTTTAAGTCATCAAAATATTCTCGAGTATCTACTTCCACTTCTTGTCTCGTAAACTTGTTTTTATTTGCATTTGCCTTTAAATGTGTAGAATCCGTAAATAAAACACGTTCGCCAACCAGCTTACGATTTATTGCTAGAAGTACAATCTCATCAAAAATCTCCTGAAAAATAGTAGTATCCTTAAAACGGTGTTGACGATTCCAACTAATCGTTGAGTGATGAGGTACAGAGTCCTTGAATTTTAGACCTAAAAACCAGCGATAGGAAACGTTTGTTCTAATTTCTCTCTCTGTTGGCGTTCAGCAGGTATGACATAAATATAACCAATAAACATCATTTTAAAATGAATAAGGGGATCAGTTGGGCGTCCATTATCATCGCTGTAATATTGGCGGATTTTTTCTAGAAGAAACGAAAAATCAATATATTTATCAATCAAACGAAGTAGATGGTCATCAGGTACTAATTCATCAATAGATACAAATTCATATTCATTTTGACTAGACTCTTTTGGCTTAAACATTGGTTTTACCACTTTTTTTATTATTTATTAGTTGAACGTAAGTTCTTTATTGAAAGACACTCTGTTGATTGGAGTGGAAGGCGCTCGACTCCTGCGGGAGTACGGGGCAGGGGAGATCCCGCAAGCGCTTCAGCGCTGAGGAAGCTCCCGGCACGCCCGCGGAAAGCGAGCGCCTGGAGCGGAAATCAACAGACCAGTTACAAAGCTAATATACTAATATCATTATAACGAATTAACGCGGTGAATTGTTAAATAATCTGTGCAAAATAATAAGCTGTCGAAGGGTTTTTCGACAACCTGGGGTCTTTTTGGAAAGCCCTTTTTTTGCTGCCGAAAATGTATGGCTTATATTCAAATTTGCCTGATATAGAAAAAAAGCTGGATATATATTGGAATAACGAGATATAGTGGTAATACAGTCATTGGCTAAATAACTGTATTGTCACCAAAAATTAAGTGCTATTCAATTAATCGTTAATGATAAATAAAGATGGAAATAGGTAAACTTTTTAGAATTTTGGAGAATAGATTGAGGTAAAGTAAGTTATTTTCATAAGAAATAGGTGATGGTATGAAGGCAACAAAGGGCCGTATTGCACCCCTGAAATTGAGAATAGTTGCATTAATGATTGATTATGTAGTGATTCTTGGATATGGCCTAATTCTATGGGGAGCTTCATTCTTATTTAAACCTGTCCTAACAGCATTGTTTACAGCATCAGCGGCAACTGCAGAAATCACTGGTGCAATTTTGATTACATTACCTATTACCTTATACTTTATTTTATGTGAATCCTCAAGGCATATGGGGAGTATTGGCAAAAGAAAAATGGGTTTAGCGGTAACGAATGATAGTGGGGAGCGGATTCGTTTTCGAAGATCATTAACCAGAACCATTATTAAATTTATTCCATGGGAACTTGCGCACTTTGCGATATGGCGGTTAAGAATGCCTTCTCACTTCTCTGATACATTTTTATTAGCAATTTTAATTGGTGTAAATATTATGGTTTTACTGTATATCTATATGCCGGTTTTAAACAAAGATAGAAAATCTCTTTACGATTGGATTGCTGGTACGCTGGTCATTTCTATTTCAACTAAACCAAAAAGTGGACGTGATTCATTTTGATAAAAAAAATCAGTAGTATTGGAATTCTAATCGTGATTATTATCATCGGCTATCTCCAAAAGGATGTGTTGTTACACATCATTAGGGAGGGTGGAACAACGGCAATCCTGGTTAGTATGCTATTTGTAGCGATTTGTGTCTTCTTTCCGCTTATTCCATTTCCAGTTTTAGCTGGGATTATTGGGGCTGTCTTCGGCACTTCCCAAGGTGTATTCATTTCATTAGCAGGTGCAACGTTTGGAACAATGGCCTTCTTTTTTCTATGTAGATATGGGTTTAGAGATGTGGCCCAGTCGAGGTTAAGGAAATACCCAAAAGTGAAGGAGTATGAAGAACTTTTAAATAGAAACTCCTTTATTGCAATCTTAACCAGTCGTTTAATTCCACTTATTCCAGCTCCGATCGTGAACATTATCTGTGGGTTGAGTAAAGTAAATTGGTTTAACTTCTTGCTAGCCTCCACGATTGGCAAAATTCCGAATATTTTGCTGCTATCCTATGTTGGAGCTTCTTTCACGAATAACAAACTGCTCTCATTCACTATGTATGGAGTATACATTCTAGTGTTGGGACTGATTAACTTTGTAATTATCTATCGGAAAATGTCTAAAACGAACTAGCTCTTAATAGAATAATTTCACTAAAAAAACTCTTTAAAAGAATCCAACGAGCAGGATAAGTCGTAATAAACTCATTAATCACTTCTGGTGCAAAAAGAATTAAGCAATCCATCTGTATGCCTTTCTTTTTCAAGTCATATAAAAGAGCATGAAGGATCGAGTAGTGATCATTGATCTGGTAACGATTTAGCTTTGTAATTTGAATATGCTGGTCCTTAATGTAGTCTAGTAATGCATTTTTCTGAAACTGAATACTTTCATTCTTTGAGTGGCCACTTAGGGAAATACTTTCATTAATATAATAGATTCCGTTCAATCAGAACCCTCCTGTCACTATTGTTATTGACAGTGTTTAAGGAATCTAATCAAATAATAGAGGATTTTATGTATTTTATTTTCAACATAAAAATTAGAAAGTTTAGGAGAATTATGATGTTTAGTTCTGCAATACATGGATTTCTACTAGCCTTCGGGCTTATTTTACCTTTGGGGGTACAAAACGTGTTTGTATTTAACCAAGGAGCTTTGCAGATGAGATGGGTGAATGTCCTACCAGTTGTGTTAACCGCCTCAATATGCGATACCATTCTGATCTTGCTTGCTGTTTTTGGTGTTTCAGCAGTTGTTTTAGGCTTTATTTGGATTAAAACAATACTAATTATTATGGGAATTTTATTTTTAACATACATGGGTTATTTGACATGGAAAAGCAAGCCAAGTGCAAATGCAACTGATGGTCAACTATTGGGAGCGAATAAGCAAATAGCCTTTGCTGCGTCTGTTTCATTACTAAATCCACATGCAATTCTGGATACGATTGGAGTAATTGGGACAAGCTCTTTATCCTATTCAGGTCCAGAAAAAGTGGTATTTACTCTAGCGTGTATTCTTGTATCATGGCTTTGGTTTTTTGGTCTGTCAATTGCTGGGAGAATTGTTGGAACTCTCGATTCAACTGGTCGGTTTATTTTAGCACTTAATAAGGTATCAGCCATTATCATGTGGGGAACGGCACTATATCTTGCCATTTCAATTAAATAATAAGGTTAAAAGAAAAAGTGTATAAATGAAATGGTGACATATCAAAAAAATATCCGGCCCTAGACCGGATACCAAAAAAATTTTAAATTATGGGGGTGAGTTCGTCCTGAACTATTACCATCATAACGAGTAAAAATGAATAAACTATGACCAAATGTGTAAAAAACAATGAAAGGAATAATAGGATATGAAGATCCGTACACCTACGTATTTCCAATCTTCATCCGTTTTCCTATTGCCTTTGTAAAAAATAAACTCATCAAAAAGCTGATGGAGCCAGTAACAATTAGTACAATCCCAAGGATTTGTAAATGTTGTGCGGTGATTTCTTTTCCAAATACAAGCCCTAAAACAATAGAAGATATAATCGATCCTAAATAACGGCATGTTTGAAATAATCCTGATGTTGTCCCAATAATAGAAGGAGGGCTCTCCATTAGCATTGCGGATTGGAGGACAACATTTCCGATTCCATAACTGATTCCCATTAATGATAAAATGAGCCCCATACCCCAGTAAGGGGCATGGACAAAGAAAAGGGATAAGCTTACTGCTCCAATAATAGACAGAAAGGAGCCAATAATTATTGGTTGCTTCACACCAGATTTGTCAATCCATTTTCCTGTTAATGGAGAAATGAAAATACTAACGCCAGACATAAAAAGCATTAATAAACCAGTCGTTCGTACACTTAAGTGCATTTCATCTTGAAAATAGCTTGGAAGGCCAAAGAATAAGCAATAGAAAAAAATATTTAAAAATATAAATTGCAAATAGACCCACGAAAGCTTTGGATGTGTTTTAAATAACCTAATATCGATAAACGGTTCTTTTTCCCTCAATTCCCACCAAACAAATACCACAAGAAAAACAACTCCTGTGATTCCGGCAACAAAATGTACTTTTGTTTCGATTGATAATAAAAACCAAAGTAAAAGAACAATTCCAATCGCAAATAAACCAATTCCAATAAGGTCCATATGGGTTAGGAGGCTCGTTAATTTTACACCCTTTTTTTTCTGATCCTTAGGGAACACATACCATCCTAACAAAAAGCTAATCAGAATAAACGGAAAGTTTACTTTGAAGATTGCAGGCCAATCCCCCCACACAATCAGAAAACCGCCTAAAGTAGGGCCCAGTGATGTCATTGCTGAAGCAAAGATAGACAAAACGGCAAGCGCCGATGCTTGGCGTTCATGGATATGATCCCGAATGAGTGACATCCCAGATGGATATATCGCGCTGCTTCCAATCGATTGAAATAAGCGCATAATCAGTAGCATCATAAATGAGGTTGAGAGGGGTGCCCCAATTGCTGAAATGGCAACAAGAACTAAACCGATGAGAAATGTTTTCTTGCTCCCAATTAAATCCCCAATTTTTCCAGTAACAGGTTGTGCAACTGCACTTGCCAAATAAAAGGAAGAGATTAGCCATGAAACAGTTGAAAAGGATAAATGAAAATCCTTTTGAATGCTGTGTAATGCTAATGAAATCATCGAAGAATTAAGCGGATTTAGCATTGTCCCGGATGCAATTGCTGTTAAAAATAAAGCACGATTCTTTTTCATGAATTTTTTAGCCTCTTACCTGTGTTAAGAATTCTGCAGTTGTTCTACTTTTACCGATTCTAGGAAAAATAAATTGAATACTTGCCTGATGTGCTTCTTCACTGAATGTGGTCATTGCATCGGTAATAAAAATCTGATTATATCCAAATTGGAATGCTTCACGAGCTGTACTCTCAACGCCAATATTGGTAGCAATACCACATAAGACAATCGTATCAATTCCACGGCGGCGAAGCTGAAGATCTAAATCCGTTCCAAAAAAGGCTCCCCATTGACGTTTTGTTATTACATAATCTTTTTCTGTGACGCCAAGTTCAGGTACAAGCTCATCCCAGTCGATTGGACGATTAGTTGGTGTTGGAACAAATTCATCTATCAATGGCTTGAGAACGTCTTTTCCATCAAGAAAACTAACGCGGACAAAGCTGATAAATCCGTTGTTTTGACGGAATAAATCCACCAGTTTTACTGCCTTTTCGACAACCTCATTTCCGCCAGGCATTGCGACAATTCCTTTTTGTAAATCAATTAAAATAAGTGCAGTTTTTTGATAATCAATATGTAATGTATTCATTGGTATGTCTCCTCGTTAAGCTTATTAGAAAGTTTATCTTTGTTAACGCACTAAAGTAAGTAACTATCGTTGATAAATAGTCAGCACTTAAATCGCATAAGTGCAATTTGGCAATCGACGGCGCTAGGGCAAGTTCTCTTTAATCTGTCTTATTTTACTTCTCTTAATCACCATTTACAAATGGGGGTTCCTGTTGAAAATGGATTGCAATTGATTATGGTGGATAAACTAAAATGCTATTCATTTGAAAAGACATGGTAGGAGTTTAAAGGATATGACTAAACAAGTAAAAAAACAAATGGAAAATAAAACAATGTTGATTTGGAAAATGGCTATTGCCTCAGCATTATCATGGGAAATAGCAAAATTAGCTGGATCACATCACCCTTATTTAGCTCCTATTTCGGTGGCCCTTTGTTTACAAACCACTGTGAACAGATCAATTCTCTTTTCTTATCACCGTATGGTCGGAACAGTTATTGGTATATCGCTAACGGTACTCGCAGCTCCATATTTAAATGTAAATGGGTGGACATTAGGTTTATTAATTTTAGTTGGAGGATTTGTGACCAAATGGTTAAAACGTGATGAAACAGCTTTGCATCAAGTCGCTTTAACCGTTTTGTTAGTGTTTGTATTTGAACATAAGGCAGGTAGTTATCCAATTGATCGGTTCAGGGATACTTTAATTGGGGGCTCATCGCGGTTCTCATTCATATGACTGCAAATCCTCCAAATTTTACAAAGCAGGCAGCGAAAAGTTATCAAAAATTAGCTGAACAGTTAGTATTAATATTTAGGAACGTCTCCAATTGGATTCAGTTTGGCTTTGAAAAAGGGGAAGGATATGAGCTACAAACAGAAGTGAAAAAATTACTTAAAGATTTGCATCAAACAAAAACATTGATGAAAGATGCAGCTGACAGTTTGGAATATAACCCGTTTGGAAAAAAGAGTATCAAAGAACTGCAGGAAATGAAGCAACGAATCTATTACTTAAACCAAGGATATACGTATTTATCATCTATTGTCGGAACGTTTGTGGCATGGTCCGCGGCTGGGACAATCACTCCCTTGCAGGTTTCAGAATGGACAGAACAACTAATGGCGTTTATCCCTTTTTTGAAGCACAAGGAAACCTGGCTAAGATTGAACAGCCAGGTAAGGTATTAAAGGTTACAATCCCAATCGAACTTGAGAAGCAGCAATATCATGTTTCTTTGTACCATGAAACGACCTCGTTGTTGAAAAAGTTGGACGAGATGCCTAAGAATAAGGGGGTAGGAAGTACCATATACGGGCGCATCATCTCATAGTCTTCATGCTCAAGCATGTGACAGTGCCAGACGTATTGTCCAGTGAAATGGGAAAAGGGAATAATTACTCTTGTCACATGATTAGGTGGCGATTTAATAGTGTCTTTCCAGCCTTTTTCACTTGGATGAGCTGAAATAGCCGCACCCGTGTATACGATTTTCCCCGTTTTTTTATAATATTCTACATCGAAGGGGCGACGATCCAATAGTTGAAATTGGACTAGATGGATATGAATAGGGTGATCATCATTGTTAACGTTGACAAAGCTCCAAATCTCGGTGCTACCGATCGTCGGATTTTCCGAAATGGGTTCATCCCACGTTTTCTTATCTAAAAGGAATAGTGGCCTTCCGAATTTATCCTTTTCTTCACTTAATTCTAGATATCTATTTTTGTGAGCCATATACTCTTGCAGCCAATTAATTGATCCCATATAGTGTGGTATCACACTTGTATCAATGCTAGTTCGTACTTTTGTCACGTTGAACTGCATGACAATTCCGGTTGTTTCTTTGTTAACAGGATCTCCACCAGGATAATGAGTGGGGGCATCATTGGTTAGAACAATTGACTTTCCTTCAAGATTGGTGAAATCAACAATTACATCAAACCGCTCTGCAGGAGCAATTAAAATAGATTTCATTCCAACTGGCTGTTCAAGAAACCCACTATCTGTGCCAATTTGATATATTAATTGTCCAGAATCGAGCTTTAAATTGAAAAAGCGGGCATTTGCTGCATTTAAAATTCTAAAACGATATTTCCTTGGTTCCACCTCTAGATAAGGCCATACTTTGCCATTAACAACAATCATATCGCCAAAAAAGGAAGGGATAACGGACGGGTCATTACCTTGAACGGGTTTTTGAGGCTGCTTCGGGTACACGAGGGTTCCGTCCTCACGTACCGACCGATCTTGAATCATCAGCGGAATCTCAAATTCTCCCTTTGGTAGATTTAACAAGCGTTCATTAGGATCTCTGATGATATAAAAGCCTGCCAATCCGGCATAAATATTTAAACGTGTTAGTCCAATTGCATGGTCGTGGTACCACAAACAACGCGAACTTTCTCCATTCTGATATTCAACTATTTTTTTTTGAAAAAATGGACCTGTTTTTGCAAAATCCTTTGTAAACCAGGCTTCAGGATAGCCGTCACTTGCGGGCTCCGTTCGTCCACCATGCAAGTGGACGACCGTTCTAACGTTAGGTTTCTCTTTCTCTGCTCCATGAACAGTATGATCTATCGGCAAAAAATGTTTTGTCGGCAAACGATTCATCCACTTTACATACACCTTTTCCCATGACTCCACTTCAATTGTCGGTCCAGGATATATTCCCTCAAAACCCCATAGCGTAGTTTCAGGCAATTCACTATGCAGGGTTTGCTTGGCTTCCTTCATCGTCACTTCATAATAGGTATATTCCCTCGTTCTCCACCTGGGTTTCAAGAGAGGAGGTATGGGCAGTGGGTCTATAAATTTTGTCAGCTTCTTCATGCACTCACCCCCAAAAAATATCTTATTTATAAATATGATTGTTCATGTGAAAATTATGAATTCTAGGAATGGAATGTTCTTGAATATAAATAGGGTAGGAATTGAATGAAAATGGTAATTTATTTATTTATTTTAGGATATTGATACTTTAGAAGATTTTGAACCAATAAATGTTCATTTGAGGAGGGATGGGATTGGACGTTGTTGGTAAAAGTGTCATTCGTAAGGAAGCGTTAGATAAAGTAACAGGCAAGGCAAGATATACTCATGATTATCATTCTACAGCAACGCTTTCAGCAAAAATGGTCATTAGCCCTTACGGCCATGCTAGGATTATTGATATTGACACGGTGGAAGCTTTCAAAGTTCCAGGAGTTAGGGCCATTCTGGCAGGAGAACATTTTCCGCTAACGGGTGAATCGATTCGTGATCGTCCGCCCATTGCTGTCGATGTTGTGCGCTATCATGGTGAAACAGTGGCACTTGTAGTTGCGGATACTCCAGGTCAAGCGAAAAAAGCAGCTGATTTGATTCGAGTAAAATATGAGTTACTCCCTGTCGTTAATTCACCAACAGCTGCTTTTCAAAACGGAGCACCGTTAGTGCATCCCAAATTGGGCGATTATCAAAAGGAACAGGATATGAATCCTATCCCAGGGACGAATATTGCCTCACATGTAAAAATTAGAAAAGGAAATATGGATCAGGGATGGGCAGAAAGTGAAACCGTGATGGAAGCAAGTTTCAGCCTTGCCCCATCAGATCATGCGGCGCTGGAAACACGATGTGCGATTGCTGAAATTTTACCAGATGGTAATATTACTATCACTACCTCCTCACAAGCCCCTTTTATGGTCAAACAGATGATTGCTACTTACTTTAAAGAGGATATGGGGAAAATTATTGTCAACACTCCATTGGTGGGTGGTGCATATGGGGGAAAAGCGTCTGTACAACTCGAAATTCTAGCTTATTTGGCCACTAAAGCAGTTGGCGGAAAACCGGTTAAGATTTTAAATACGAGGGAAGAGGATATATTAACCTCCCCCTGTCATATTGGGCTTGATGCAAAAATTAAGTTTGGTGCGGATCAAAATGGGATGATCAAAGCAGCCGAAATACGTTATTTATGGGATGGTGGTGCATATTCAGATAAAGCAACTGATTTAACGAGAGCAGGTGCAGTGGATTGTACAGGACCTTACAATATTGAAAATCTTTGGTGTGATTCGTACTGCATGTATACAAATCATCCCTATGCAGCTCCGTTTCGAGGCTTTAGCCATTCGGAGCTTTCGTTTGCGATTGAACGGACAATGGATTTACTGGCAGAAAAGCTTGAAATCGATCCGCTCGAACTACGCCGCAGAAATGCAATCCTGCCAGGAAATAAGACACCAACAAGAGTTCTTTTAAATAAAAGTAATGTAGGTAATCTACCAAAATGTATTGATAGATTAAAAGAATTGATTCACTGGGATGAAGGTCCAGTGGTTGAAGTAAGCGATCGTATTATCCGGGTAAAAGGGATTTGTTGTAGTTGGAAAACCTCGACGATTGATGCCAATGCACCTTCCGGGGTTATTTTAACCTTTAACCGCGATGGCAGTATTAATTTAATGTCAGGTGTCATTGAAATCGGCACAGGATCAAAAACAGTTCTTGCCCAAATTCTTGCAGAACGGTTGAAAATGGACGTTAATAAAATTCATGTGCGAATGGAAGTGGATACACAGACTACCCCTGAACACTGGAAGACGGTCGCGAGTAGGGCGACATTTATGAATGGTAAAGCCGTCCTAGAGGCAGCAGAAGATATTATTAATCAATTGAAAGAAGTAACCGCATGTGTTTTACGCTCGCCGAAAGAAGATTTAGAAGTGGCGAATAGCCGAGTATTTTTACGTGATGATCCTTCAATTGGGCTCGATTTCAAAGATGTTGGATATGGCTATCAATACCCAAATGGCAATTCAATAGGTGGTCAGATTATCGGTAAAGGAAATTATATTTTACGGCGGATGTCACGCTTAGATCCAGAAACAGGTGCTGGCCATCCTGGACCTGAGTGGGCAGTGGGTGCGTACGGAGTAGAAGTTGAGTTTGACCGAAATGATTTTTCTTATCGGCTTTTGAAAGCAGTATCAGTTATTGATATTGGAACCGTTTTAAATGAAAAAGCAGCAATCGGTCAGGTAATGGGTGCGATGAGCATGGGCTTGGCATTTGCTGGCAGAGAAACGTTTTATTTTGATGAACTTGGCAGAGTGCTGAATCCCCAACTTCGGACGTACCGCCCGCTCCGATATGGAGAAAATCCGGAATATTTAGTTGATTTTGTTTTAACTCCGCAGCTTGATGCCCCGTATGGTGCACGGGGTGTTGGTGAACATGGTTTACTAGGCATGCCAGGAGCACTTGGAAATGCATTATCGACAGCAGCAGGGGTCTCACTTCATCACCTACCTCTTATTCCAGAATTAATCTGGAGAACAAAGGAGGGAGATGTTTAATGCTGCCCTTTGATTTTGATTATTTTAAACCTGGAACGTTAAAGGAAGCAATCGATCTTTTTCAAACGCTGATTCAGCAAGGAAGACAACCGATGTATTTTTCAGGTGGAACGGAGCTAATTACGCTTGGCAGGATTGATCTAGCCTATTCTGACGCCGTAATTGATATAAAGGAAATACCTGAATTTAGGGTAAGAGGGGTAAGTGAGGATTTAGTCGTCCTCGGCAGTGCATTGTCATTAACTGAGATTGAGGAGGATAATTTATTTCCATTGTTAACAAAAACAGTCAGAGAAATTGCTGATCATACAGCACGGTGCAAAATAACACTTGGCGGAAATATTTGTGCGCAGATCTTTTATAGGGAGGCAGTTCTTCCGTTTTTGCTTGCAGAAAGTCAGGTAGTCATTGCAGGACCTGAAGGGATAAAAGTGACACCAATTAATGACCTTTTCAATGAACAGATACAATTGGGAAGAGGCGAGGTGCTTGTTCAAATTGCGACAAAACAGAGGTTGATTGATGCACCATTTGTGATTATTAAGCGCCGTCAACAGTGGAATAATGGTTACCCACTTATTACGATTGCCGCTTTGAAAATTGATGGTGAAATCCGCTTTGCTCTTAGTGGATATAGTCCGTTTCCATTTCGATCAAAAGAAGCAGAGGTATTTTTGAACAATCAAGAACTGGCGTTTGCAGAAAGAGTTAACAGTGCAATTGGGGTATTACCACAGCCAATTTCCGATGATGTTGAGGGCACAGCTGAATTTCGAGTATTTGTACTGCGGAACTTGCTTATGGATATCTTGGCGGCAATGGCTGAATCAGAAGGAGGTACCGTGTAATTTGAAAATACAAACGATCGTATTAAATGTTAATGGGGAAATTCATACAGTCACGGTTCGTTCCGCCGATACCTTATTATTTGCATTACGAAGTAAACTAGGATTAACGGGGTCAAAGCCAGGTTGCCTTAATGGAGACTGCGGTGCCTGTACCGTTAATGTGGATGGTTGGCCCATGAAATCGTGTCTGATGCTGGCGGTGGAAGCAGTTGGCAAAAAGATCACTACCATTGAAGGATTATTGAATACTCCAATTCAAAAGGCCTTCGTTGAGGAATTTGCTTTTCAATGTGGGTACTGCACGTCAGGCTTCATTATGAACAGTCATTCATTAATTGAGCAGCATCCTGATGCTAATGATCAGATTATTAAAGAGTGGCTTGAATCAAACATTTGCCGGTGTACCGGTTATGCGGAAATTGAGAGAGCGGTTAAATCAGTTTTGGAGGAGCGTAACAAGAATTGAGCCCTGGGAGTGATCCTCAGGGCTTTTCTACTGGATTGGCGGGTAAACTGTGAAAACGCGCGGGTAAAACACGAAACCCGGCGGGTAAACAATAAAACCCGGCGGGTAAATACCAAACCTCCAAGGAAACAGGAAAATCTGCAGAATTCAGCTCTAAAATAGTAGAGGATTGACCTATCACTAAGTCAATCCATTCCCTGCTAATCAGAATTTATATTCATAAATTCTACTAGTGCATAAGGGCAACTACGCCTAATCATCGCCTTTTGGGGCTCGCCAATCGGCGAGTTTTCTTTAATTCAAAATAGGTATCCATCACTCTACGCCCAATTTTCAGGCTTGCTCGATTATCTTCCTTCCCTTGGTATGCCCATGGGACTAATACAGCCATGGCAATTTCGGGATTTTGACTTGGTGCATAGCTGACTAAGCTCAAATTCATGACTGCTGGAGGTATTTTACCAAACTTGCTTCGCTTGGGGCCATCATAAAAAGCCTCTGCAGTACCTGTTTTTCCTGCTGGTGAGTAGGGGGCATCGCCGAAGAATTTATATGCTGTTCCACCGGGTTCTTGCATGACCTTTTTAAATCCTCTATGAACACGGTTCAGCCACTCTTGTTTCACATCAATGCTGTTTAGAACAGTTGGCCTAAATTCCTTGACAATTGGCCCAATCTCCTCGTTTTCATCTACAGGGTCCCGAATTTCCCTAACTAAATGGGGTTTCAAGCGATATCCATCATTGGCGATAGCAGAAATATATTGGGCTAACTGCATAGCTGAATAGGTGTCGTACTGACCGATCACTAGATCAAGCAGAAAGCCTGGAAGTTTGCTAGTTCCTTTAAAACCAGTCTGTTCATTTGGTAGATCAACGCCCGTTCTTATACCAAGCCCGTAGCTGGCAAATGAATTTCGGATTAATTCAAAGGCTCTTGGTTCACTTAGATGCATTGGTTTATCGTACTCATAATGTCCCTTGCCAATTTTAATGGCCGTGTGAAACATATAAACGTTCGATGATTTCTTTAAGGCGTCAATGTCGTTTAAAGTTCCTAAATATGCATATGATTTTTTTAGCGGCGTCCCTTTAATTTTCAATCCTCGATCATTAAAATAGGTATTTGGGGTGATAGCCCCAGTTTTGTATCCTGTTAAAATGGTTGCCCCTTTCACTGTAGAGCCAACATTGTATGTTGTTGTGAAGGTCCCAAGTGCATCATCTACCATTTCAACTTTGCCCGTTTCTTTATTTTTTTCTATCCGTTTCCCAGCCATTGATAATATTTCCCCAGTATGTGGATCCATTAGAACAACATAAGCCCTGTCCAAAAGACTAGTCCCTGGGGATTTTTTAGCAGACCAAAGCTCATTTTTAATAATTTTTTCAACCGCTTGCTGCAAATCCATATCAATGCTTAACACTAGATTTTTACCGCGCTGACCTTCTGAAACGACTTGTGTTTCAAGTACATTCCCAACTTTATCTGTTATATTTTTGGCCTTTGATTTATGCCCATTAAGAATCTCCTCGTATTGCATTTCAAGATAGCTTTTTCCAACCCGATCATTTCGACTATATCCTCTTGATAAAAAATGATCGAGTTGATCAGCGGGAAGTCCTTCATCAGATTTGGTCACGGATCCCAACAACGATTTTAATGTATTTCCAAAAGCATAAGAACGTTCCCAATCAGTCGTAGTATCCACCCCGTGAAGAGATTGAAGATTTTCACTGACAACAGCAAGTTCATGGGGAGAAACGGCTTCATTCTTAACCATTTGCATCGTAAACTTGTAACCACTTGTAAACTCACGATAAATCGAAATGATTTCTAGATCTTCTTTGTCTAATTGTTTTAAATCGGATTCGGTAATTCGCTCAAGTTTTAACTTATCTAATTCTTTATCGGATCTGTTTTTAGATGTAAAAAGAGCACGTTCTTTTGGGGTGATTTTTGCATCAGCAAGGGTTGGATTTTTGAAAATCCAATATTCTTTTTTATCTCGTTCAGTAACCTTATCGGTATTTTTTTGAATTAGCTTTGCCAGCTTTCCAGCTGTTTCTAGCATATCATTCTGGCTTGCGCCTTGATTGGTATAGGTTATCGCGTTTTTAGGGATATTGTCGACGATTACTTTGTAATTGCGATCTACGATTATTCCTCTTGGCACAGGATTTGTGACCGTTACTTCCTCTTTTCTTACTAATTCCCGCTTGTAATTTTCACCATAGACAATTTGCACAAACCCAAGCCGAAGGACCAATAGTGAAAATAATATAAATACACTAAAGAATAAAAGATTAAGACGTAGAGGTTGGGTCTTCCTATTTTTCAACTATTTCACGTCCTTTTGTTGGTTAAAGTGATGAACTACTTCTTTAGAGTTTGCTAAAATCTATTATTTACTTGTAAATTTATAAAAATGTAGGATATGTTAAAATCTCCTGTTGATTTCCGCTCCAATCAACATAGTAGCAAAATCATTTGTCATACCTAACTTTTTAGAATAAATAATTGAAACATTTGGGTATGTCACTCGTATATTAATACGTGTTACTAACAAGGAGAAAAAAATAAGCAGTGACAGGGGGAAGAATGATGAATGGAGAGTTTGAAACCAATAGCGGGGGCCCGTCCATTTTACGCAGGAAAAAGAACCAAATAATTGGATTTATTATTGCATTTGTAGCAATATTTATTCTTGTATTAGGCTATTTCACACTGACAGAAAAAGTTGAACCAGGCTATAAAGGGGTTGTTTATAGCTTAAATGGAGGATTGAAGGATAAGGTGTTAGGTCAAGGCCTTCAATTCATTTGGCCATGGGAGGAAGTAACCCAATACCCAGTCTCCACAGAAACAGTATACTTAACAAAATCTCATACCGAAGGATCTCCTGGAGATGACTCATTTAATATTAATACGTATGATGGCAAATCTGTTAACGTTGATGTGGTCTATTCTTACAAAATGGAATCAAGTAAGTTGCCACATATTTTTACAAAGTTTCGCCGGCAGACACATCAGGAAATTCAAGCAAGCTATTTAAAAACACAAATTAAAACCGTCATGCAGGAAGTATCGACACATTATTCTGTACTTGGGGTCTATGCTGAGAAGCGCGGGGAAGTAACAAAGGAAATGCAGCAGCTAATTACGGAACGTTTGAAAAAGGATGGAATTATCATAGAGAACTTCTCCTTATCGGATGTTCGTCCTGACAAACAAACACTGGTATCACTGCAGGCAATCGCAGATGCACAAAATAAGCAGGAGTTCTTAAAGCGTGAACAAAAGAACAAGGAGCAAGAAGCGATCAATGCAAAGATTGAGGCAGAAGGGAAGAAAAATGTTGCGATTGTAAATGCTGAGGCAGATGCTGAGCAAACTCGAATCAGGGCTGAAGCACAAGCGAAGGCAAACGAATTAATGACTAAATCACTGACACCAGCCATTATTCAAGACAACTGGATCAAGCGCTGGAATGGTGTACAGCCATATGTTAGTGGAACCAATTCGATTGTACAGATACCAGGAGATATATTTAAACAGGTAGAGAAAAAATAACTATTTTTAGGTGTTGTAAACTACCTCTTTTGATAAAACGGACAAAGTTGAAGAAAATATACAAAAAAAAGCTGGCTCAAATGTTTATTTTAAAATGTACCCTATAGAGTAGACACTTAAAAAAAGTCTACCTATAGGGTGCTTTTTTGTATAATTAAGAAATACAACAGAGAAAAACAACACGGAGACGGAGAAAAACTATGAGTAAAAAGATTTTTACAGAGAAAGAGATTAAGTTACTATCATCTAATAAATACGTTAAATCAGTTAGCTCAAAAGGAATCACTTATACGGATGAAATGAAGCATCTATTTATAGCGGAAAAAGAGAAAGGAAAGTTCGCCAGAGAAATTTTTGAAGAATGCGGATTTGATGCAGATATTTTGGGGATGGAGAGAATTCATTCAGCTAGTAAAAGATGGCAAAAAGCTTTCAAAGAAAATGGGATAAGTGGTCTACGTGATACTCGAGCTGGAAATTCAGGGCGTCCAAGAGAAAATGAACTTACTTTAGAAGAGAAAAATGCTCGTCTAGCAGCACAAATTAACTTACTAAAGGCGGAAAATGAACTTTTAAAAAAGATTCGGTTTGCAGAAAGGGGGATGAGAAAGTAGTCCTCCTTCCTTGCCAAAAATATGTCCTCATTCGTTCAGTGATTGAAAAATATCAACTTAAAGACATGGTGAGTTACTTGTGTGAAATAGCAGGTGTTTCAAGAAGTGGTTATTACAGCTATTTCTCAGCGAAGTCACAAGAACAAAGAAAACGAAAAGATGCAGAAGATGAGAAAGTAAAGGAGATTATCTTAAAAGCGTTCAATTTCAAAAATCGTAAGAAAGGTGCTCGTCAAATCAAAATGACTTTGGAGGGTCAATTTAATGTTGTCTATAATTTGAAGCGTATTCGACGGATCATGAAGAAGTATAACATTAAATGCCCCATCAGAAAGGCAAATCCTTATAGACGAATGATGAAAGCTACACAAGAACACAGAGTTGTCCCTAACCTATTGAACCGTCAATTTAAGCAAGATACGCCTGGAAAAGTGCTTCTTACAGATATCACATATTTATTTTATGGAAAAGGTCAAAAGGCTTATTTATCAACGATAAAAGATGGTTCTACCAATGAAATATTAGCCTATAATGTATCAGATCGCATGACTATCGACTTGGCAACAGACACCCTTTTAAAGTTAAAGAAAAATAGAAACTTCAAGAAAGCAAAAGATGCCTTAATTCACTCAGACCAAGGAGTTCACTACACACACCCGGACTTCCAAAAGTCAGTAAAAAAACTAGGATTACGCCAATCAATGTCAAGAAGAGGAAACTGTTGGGACAATGCCCCCCAAGAATCATTTTTTGGTCATTTCAAAGATGAGGCATACATAAAGCCTTGTGAAAACTTAGAAGAATTAAAACGTGAGATTAAACAATATATGACGTATTACAATCTCTACAGATACCAGTGGAATTTAAAAAAGATGACCCCTGTTCAATACAGAGATCATCTTCTAAAAACTGCCTAGGTTTTTTAAAATGTCCTTTACAAAGGGTACACTTTATTTTTGAGTCAGCCTTTTTTTCAATCCACTTTGAAAGCAAATAACACTAAGTGTACCAACAAGTAAGGACAATGTTGAAACGTGTAATAGGACTGCACCTAAACTTAAATGTGTATAAATCAAAAGTGCACCACTTAACCCTTGAATAAAAATTAATAGGAAGCAAATAAGGCTTAAGCGATAAACGTCCGGACGAATAATTCGGTCTTTTTTTGCTAATCGGATGAGAACGTAAAGTAGAATGATTAGACCGAGTGCAAACAGGCGATGGGTGACATCCACCCAGAAGGCCATTCCAACATCTACAAAGTGTTCTGTCGGAATGGGAAATCCTCGAAATGCTCCACCAGATCCAGTTTTGGCAACATACCCTCCAAAGTAAATCGCGGCATATAGAAATATAAAAGTAAACCACGAAAGATTAGTGAATGAGGAGGACATCTTCCCATCATATTGAATTTTCTTTTCTTCAAGGTAAATAAAATAAGCAATATTAAACAAAGCGGAAAAGGAAATGAGCGCGATTCCAAGATGTGCCGCTAAGAGTAATGGCGAAAGTGAAATCATTACTGTTAACGCTCCAAGTGTGGATTCTCCCAAGATTCCTAAAATGGCAAAGAGAACTAACCATTTTATTGTCCTCGATTTATAACGAAACCACGAAATGAAGGAAACAATGAATAATAAAATACTCGCAAGACCAACAACTATTCGATGCGTGTACTCAATAACAGAGTGGTAGTCATTAAAGTCAGGAATCAACTTTCCATTACATAGAGGATAACCAGATCCACAACCCATAGCTGAATTGGTCATTGTATCAATAAAACCAATAATATTAACTAAAAAGATTGAAGCTGCTGCAATAAAAGAGAGCCAAAAGTAACGCATGATTCACATCCCCTTATAGAATTCCGATTACCATGAATGAGAACATCCCTAAAATATAAAACAAGGAACAAATAAAAGTAAGTTTGGCCCATTTGAAGTGATCATCTGCTTCTTTCAACATTTTCCATGTGCAATAAAGAAGAGCACTGTTAAAAAGTAGGGCACCAGCTAGGTAAAAATAATTTAAATCTCCAATTGCATAAAGAACGATGGAACATGTAAATAAGAGAAGCATATAAAAAAGACTTTGTCTTTTTGTAGAGCGAGCTCCTTTTACTACAGGCATCATGGGGATTCCGGCTTTAGTATATTCATCATTTTTATATAAAGCAAGTGCCCAGGAATGCGGTGGCGTCCATAGAAAAATGATCATAAACATTAACCATGCTGTCGTGTCTAAACTGCCAGTTACAGAAGCCCAACCAATTAAAATTGGAAATGCTCCAGCTCCTCCACCAATGACAATATTTTGCGGTGTTCTACGTTTTAACCACATGGTGTAAACGACAGCATAATAGAAATATCCAGCAGCATTTAAAAAGGCTGTAAGGGGATTTACAAAGAGAAAAGCGATTACAACGGATAAAATACCGAGGGAAATACCAAACCAAAAAACAGCTGTAGGGTCGATTAATCCAGCAGGAATTGGACGCTTAGCTGTCCGCTCCATAATAGGGTCAATATCGCGATCATACCACATATTTATTGCCGCAGAGCCTCCAGCTGAAAGCGATGCACTCAAAAGCATGGCAAATATTACTGATATTGATGGAACATCTCTTTGGGCAACAAGCGCCGCGCAGAGTGATGTAAAAACAAGCATTACCAATATTTTTGGTTTTGTTACTTCTATATAAGGCGAAATTATTTGAGTCCACCGCATAAACCGAGTAGGCGAATTTTGCTGAATATCTTGATAAACTGCCAAAGATCCCACACTCCTTTTTTAAAAGAAAATAGTTACTCTGTATTTCAATAGTTTATATGTGCAAGCAGCCCGAGCCCGAGAGCTAGCAGGGCGCTTGCACCTTTCTTTAGCTAATTATTATTGAACTTGAGAATTAAACGACATAATCCAGATTGAGCCAACTACAATAGTTGTTACAAAGACAAGACCTAAAACTAGGGCTACTACATTGTATCTCGGACCTTCTCCGTCACGAATATGCATGAAGAAGAACAATTGAACAATAAATTGCAAAATAGCTGCAATTAAGATACTAACAAGAAGTGCTGTTTTTCCTAACATATGTTCCAAGACCAAAACGAGTGGGATGACAGTCAAAATAATCGAAAGTATAAAACCTATAACATACGCTTTGATTGATCCATTGTGATTATGGTTTGACATGTTACATCACCCCCATCAAGTAAACTACTGTGAAGATGAAAATCCAAACAGCGTCTAAAAAGTGCCAGTACAGACTAATGATTGTAATCTTTCGTTTGGTAACAGAGGTAATCCCTTTGCGAGAAAGTTGAAAAATCAACCCAATCATCCAAAGAATACCAAACGTAACGTGGAGCCCATGTGTTCCTACTAATGAGAAAAAGGAAGTTAGGAAGGCACTTTTAGAAATAGTAGCCCCTTCAGCAACCATTGTTGTAAACTCATTGATTTCAAACCCAACAAATAGTGCACCTAGAGCAGCAGTGACGATCAACCAGTTGATAAGTGCTTTTTTGTTCCCTTTATGCATAGCTAAAACGGCTAAACCGCTCGTAAACGAACTAATTAATAGAATAAATGTTTCAATGATAAATCCTGGAATATCAAAATCCTTAGATGTGAAACCACCATTTGTATGGTTATGCAATACAGCATAACCTGCAAAAAATGTAGCAAATAAAAGACAGTCGGTTACAAGAAAGATCCAAAACCCTAAAACTTTTAACCCTTCCTGGTCTACATGACCATGCTCATCATGGTCAGAAACATGAGCAGAAACGCTTTGTTGCATGCTTATAACCTCCCTAAAGCTTTTTCAGTTTGTTCGACTTCTTCAGCCGATATATAATAATCTGTATCATATTGGAATGAACGAGCGAATAATGTACCCGCAACACCTATTAATCCTGCAAATCCCATCCAATTCCATTCAAATGTAAATCCAAATCCAGCAATAAACCAGAATACCGCCATGATGAAAGGAATACCAGTGTTTTTCGGCATATGAATAGCCTCAAACTTGATTGGTTCCTTTTTGTATCCTGCTTTTTTCATATCTTCTTTACGGTACCACCATGCATCGCGGTCTTTTACTACGGGCAATGTGGCAAAGTTGTAAATAGGTGGTGGAGAGGCAATTGACCACTCTAATGTTCGGGCATCCCAAAAGTCGCCTGTTACATCGCGTTTACCATATTTAATACTGTAAAGAATTTGCCAGACTTGGAATAGGAAAGCAATACCCATCAAGAAGGCTCCGATAGTTGAGATAAAGTTAAGTGGAGCCCAACCCATATCCCAGCCCATTGCATCATTATACGTATAAATGCGTCGTGTCATTCCCATGAAACCTAGGGCATACTGAGGCATGAAACAAACATAGAAACCAATTTGCCACAACCAAAATCCCCATTTTCCTAAACGTTCATTTAATTCAAATCCGAAAATTTTCGGGAACCAATAGTACATACCTGCAATGTAACCGAATACTACACCACCGATTAACACTTGGTGGAAGTGAGCAATAAGGAAATAGCTGTTGTGATATTGATAATCAGCAGGTGCTGCAGCGAGCATTACTCCTGTTGCTCCACCGACAAGAAAACATGGAACAAATGCCATCGTCCACAGCATTGGAAGTGTAAATTTAATTCGACCATGGAACATAGTAAACAACCAGTTGAATATTTTTACTCCAGTTGGAATTGCGATAATCATGGTACAAATCGCAAATACAATATTTACATTAGCACCAGCACCCATTGTAAAGAAGTGGTGTGCCCATGTGTAATAGGAAACCACACTTATGGCAATCATTGAAAACACCATTGAGCTGTATCCAAAGATGCGTTTTCTGGAGAATGTTGCAACAACCTCAGAGTAAACTCCGAAAGCAGGCAAGACAACGATGTAAACCTCAGGGTGGCCCCACATCCAAATCAAATTCACATACATCATTGGGTTACCACCAGCTGTCATCGTGAAGAAGTGACCACCAAGTAAACGGTCAATAGTAAGCATTGCTAATGTAACAGTTAAAATAGGGAATACTCCTAAAATAGCGATAGAAGCTGATAATACGGACCATGAAAATAGCGGCATATCTCTTAACCGCATTGATGGCGTGCGCATTTTTAAAATTGTCACAATAAAGTTAATTCCGGTTGCTAAACTACCGATACCTGAAATCTGAATACCCCAAATCCAGAAATTTTGACCTGGGCCAGGACTAAAGGCTTTTTCAGATAAAGGTGGGTATGAAAGCCAACCTGCATCAGCAGATCCACCAATTACAAAAGAAATATTAAAGAGCATGGCACCAATGAAGAATAACCAAAAGCTTACTGCATTTAAAAACGGAAAGGCTACATCTCTTGCTCCAATTTGCAAGGGAATTACCATGTTAAATAAAGCAAACATAAACGGCATTGCCATAAATAAAATCATGATTGTGCCGTGAGTAGTGAAAATTTCATTATAGTGTTCAGAAGGTAAAAAATGATTATTAGGAATAGCTAATTGTAGCCGCATTAAAATAGCATCTACTCCACCGCGAAAAAGCATAAGTAATGCAGAGATAAGGTACATTATTCCGATCTTTTTATGATCAACAGTTGTTAGCCATTCTCTCCAAAGCCAATTCCATTTTTTAAATTTGGTGAGAAAGAATACAATGGCGATTGTCGCCAATGCAATCGACGCATCGGCACCATATATCATAGGGTCGCCTGTAACAAAAAAATGCGATTTTTGCATAAAAATTTCCTCCTGATTCGTTATTTTACTTTCCCATATCCATGCCGGACATATCCATGTTGTCACCCATATCATTCATATGATGATAATATTTTCCACCATTTTTATTAACGATATCTTTAAACAAACCCTTTGGATAAGAAGAAAAGCTTAATTCTTTTTCGATACTTGGTTTAGCCAACGTTTTATATCCTGCTTTTGTTAAGACAGGGGAGGTTTTCTTTATGCCCTCTGCCCATGTATTAAAATCAGATTGTTTTACAGCTTTTACTCTAAATTGCATATGTGCAAAGCCTTTTCCGGTAAAGTTGGCACCAGAGCCAAAATATTCTCCAACTTTATCCGCTTGAAGCCAAAGTCCCATAGACATACCAGGCATCGTATATTCTTGTCCTCCTAATTGAGGAATCCAGAAAGAATTCATTGGTGCATCAGAAGTTAAAATGAACTGAACAGGAACTCCCGCAGGAATCTCCGCGTAATTAACGGTTGCAACCTTTTGCCCAGGATATGTAAACATCCATTTCCAATCCAAAGATGTTACCTGAACTACAATTGGTTTTACATCTTTTACAGGGGGTTTTGTTAAATTAATTGTGGTTTTAGCGGTGTAAACACCAAGAATGGCGATAATAACAACCGGAATTCCCCACCATATAATTTCCAACAACTTACTATCAGCCCATTCTGGGTGATAAGGAGCGTTGTTGCCAGGCCTGTCTCGATAACGCACTACAATATAGATAAATATTCCTAAAACAGGAATAATAACGATAGCGCATAAAATTACTGAAATAATAATTAATTGTAACTCCTGGTGGGCGACAGGTCCTTTTGGGTCAAGAACAATAAATTTGCTTTTATCGCAACCGGACAAAAGTACCATCCCCAATAAAGCTAAGAAAGAAAATTTAGCAGTTTGGATCCATTTACTCAATGTAAGTTCCCCTTTCATTTGGGATAATTTTTGTATTAACACTATAATGATAGTGAAATTCTTTTACTAATATATCATAAAGTTTATCAAATTAGAATAAATATTTACTGAAAATCACTTTAAAATAAAATTAATTAAAAAAATAATTCAAAAAGCGGGTTTTATCTTAAAAGGGGGCCTTGCATTTTTCAATATACTGAAGGATTTGAGAGTTAAAAGAGGAGTAAATAGTGATTTTGGTATGCGTTAAACATCACAGTATAGATGTGATGTTTAACACATGAAAATCAATCATTTTGTGATATGAGGTTAACAGCATGTTTATGATAGTAACATGGATTTTCAAGTATAAAAAGAAAAATCGATCGAAATTCATCTTCCTTTTTTTATGAAATTTTATATTGCAAAATAGTAAATCCTCAAAAAAATAGGCAATGAAGTTGCGTTCCCATTCATAAGAATGGGATAATAAAGTGAATACATATTGAATAGGAGAGTTAAGTTATGAATTGTAAAATAAATCGCAATGCGGCAAAAGAGTTAAAAAAGATGCTGGAAAGAGAAGATGCAAATGGAAAAATGTTCCGTGTGTTTGTCAGCCATATGCATGGAGATCATGCTCATTATGAAATAAAGCTTGATACACCTACTGAAAACGATGAAATAGTCAAGACTGACAAAGATATAGATATTATCCTTGAAAAGGGTCAAGAATTCTTAGACGGAGTGTGGATTCAATTTTTCCATGTACCACAAGATGAGTGGGTTATCACCAATCCTTCTAAAGATGCACACGGTCATGGCCACCATCATTAAAAAAAGATCCAGGGAACTTCAGTAATGTGAATATTGTTACCCTGTTATTTTTTGAATGGAGAAGCTTCTTTCTCTAAAGTACCCTGCCACCTATCCTAAACAGATAGGTGGTTTTTTTTATTTTATTAGGCTCTTTTCTTAAACTTTGTTGCTATTTGAAACTAAATTAGAATGGTACTCCAGTTTACCGATGAAAACTGTAGGAAGTTTTTAAGAAAAGAGCACGATACCATAGTTATTTCGGGTTTTTAGACTAGGTACGAAAAACAACAATCTAGGCGAGTCAGCCTTTTATTAAAATAATTGCCTAAAAAATGTAGCGTTAGGGGGAGCTGATCAGTCTATTAGGGTGGAGGTGGTCAAATGGGAAGGCCTTCCCGCCAGGATGATAATCCAATCTTCTCAAAGGAACCATCCAAAGCAGTAGAAGAAATGATGGATTGTTATGGTTCACTTGTAATTCGTACTGCCTATTTTTACGTAGGTGATCGTCATCTAGCAGAGGATATTAGTCAAGAAGCATTTATGAAAGCCTATCGCAATTGGGAGAAATTTCGGGGTGATAGTAGTGTAAAGACCTGGATAATTAGGATAACAATCAATTTATGCCATGATAAAATGCGACTAAAAGGATGGACAGAGCAGCCAACAGAACCAAGTTATTTAAATGGCCCATTACACTACAACCTTGAAGAAGAGGTTATTAAAAGACTTAACAAAACTCAAATTCTAAAACACGTTCTAAATTTACCTTCACATTATCAAGAAGTTTTATATTTGTATTATTATCTTGACTTAAATACGGTAGAAATAGCCTATATCACAAGAAATCCTGAAGGAACAGTCCGTGGAAGGCTTCATCGTGGAAGAAAATTACTAGGTGAAACACTTAAAAAGGAGGGGTTCGATTATGACCAATCCGAAAAATGAACTCAAGACTCAATTAAATAAAGAATTTGATCTAGTTTTGTTTGAGTCACTAGACTTCCACTTAGAACTGAAGGGTAGAGTAAGAGAGAATATCAAATTTAATAAGAAACAAACTGGGTTAAAAAATAAAACCACAAATCGTATGATCAGAGCTATCATTTTTGCAGCAGTAATTTGTTTATTTTTGCCGTCATCGATTACAATTCGAGATTCTGATATCTATCAAACATCTAATCAAGGTAGCAAAATGGATACATTATTAAAAAGTGATAGAAATACTAAATTAATCATGGAGCCTGATACGATAAAATCTTGGGATTTGAAAAAAGAAAGTGATGCGTTGGAATCGTTGGGTGGTAACTTGGTACTTCCAACATATATTCCAAACAATTTTAAACCTGAAAGGCTTCGTGTATTGGGTACTAGTAAGGAGCAGGCTGATAAGGCAATCTTCACTTATGTATCAGGGAGCCAATCTTATTTGATTATTGTGGAGAAAAGTTCCATTCAAACTAAACCAGTAGGTTATATAGAAGTAGATCTCAATGGTGTAACAGGTTACTTGAAAAGTGTTGAAAACAATGAGGCAGAGCTTCAGTGGGTTCAGAATGGCTTTCGCTACACAATTAATGGATTAATCTCAGCTGAAGAAGTAGTAAAAATAGCTAGATCACGTAAGTAATAAATAATCGGGGGAATTTAATATGAAAAAACTAGCAACACTTCTAATGGTGCTTTGCTATTCTTTGATCACAACCATAACAGTATTTGCAAATTCAACTACTATCCTAGAAAAACAAAAAGAAGTAGATCATTATATCTTCGAAGTGAAAAAAGACGAACTAGCAAAAAAGGGAATTACCGTTACACATACAGTCCCGCTAGAAAACCAAGTTGAAATTGGGATTACTCCCTATAATAGAGAAAATGCAAATTACTTTTATAAGGCTTTTGGAAAGGTTGATGTGAAAGTGGTCGAAGGTGAGCAGGCTGTAACCATGACTGAAAACAGTACGCAAAAAACGTCGATAATAGCTGATGAAACTCCCAAAAAAGATTCCCCCAATTATACGGCAATCTATTTAACCGGAGCCGTCATTGTTGGGGCAGGAATCCTCTTGGTAATGAAAATGAAAAAAGCTATAAAATAGTAGGCTTTGTTAAATCTATTTGATAAAAACGATATTTGACTCAAGCGTGTGTCACCACAGTGACACACGCTTTTACATATTCTGGAGCTCATTAACCGTAACAAATTTATACCCTTTTTTAGATAAAGAATCTAATATACCTTCAATGGTTTTAAGTTCATTGCCCGTTTTATCATACATTGGATGCAACAAAATGATTGATCCAGGTTTCACATTCTCATTTACATACTTTACTTTGTCAGTTACGGATGTAAAATAAGTGTCCGGTTCGAGATTCCAAGTAATAGTATCCATATGATTTCTATGTAAATAATAAGGTAAGGCAATTAGTTTTTTACCATTTGGTGGTCGGAAGTCAATTTCACCCATATAACCAGTTTTACGAATTAAGTTATTGGTCTCATCAATTTCCCTTTTTATGTAGGAGTATTTTTTAAAAATCATTCGATTATGTGAATAGGTATGATTACCAATCTGATAGCCTGCTTCGGCTAGTTTTTTTCCTTCAATTGGGTTTTTCTTTAGCTCATTGCCAATTAAAAAAAAGGTAGCCTTTGCATGATATTTATTTAAAAGAGGTGCTATTTTATCAACATTTTTAGTTGGTCCGTCATCGAATGTCAAAGCAACAACTTTTTTATTTGTTTGTACATGACTAGTTAATCCACCAAATAGCTGGAATGTTCTTGAATTCATCAGTTTATATGTACCGAAGAAAAAAAGGAATAATAATAACAGGATTCCCCCAATTGCAACCATTATTTTTTTCATTATTTGTCTCCCAACTTTAACTTTTCATTGCCCATTTCACTAGTTGAAATTTTAATTGGCATCAGCTCTAAATAAAAAGTATAGTGAAAAATGCTAACATGTCAATCCACTAATACATTGTAAAGGATAAGAGTAAAAGAGAAACGCCGTCATACTGTGACGGGTTAACTTCAGAGGTACAAACAATCAAATCACATAAGAAATCACAGTGTATTTTTTATTGTTATATCTAAAGGGAGTTTAATTTAATAAGGATATGAAATAATGAGGTTTTATGTCATATTTGACCAAAATTGTGAAGGAAAGAGGAGAATAGAATGTTCTCCTCTAAGAATCAATCTTTTAAAATCCATTCTTTTACAACAAAAGTGGAAGAACCACTCTTAATTAACGGGTCTGAATTTCCAATTTTAGTGGCTTCATCTAAGGAATTGCTTTTAATAAGGTAAGCACCACCTGATCCATCACTAAATGGACCATAAGCTTCCAGCTGCTTATTATGTTTGAGCTTATCGAGGAAATCATAGTGAGGTTTAACAAAATCATTGTTGAAATTTTGAGTCCTTGTAGTTGTAATCAAATAAAGGTTCATGTAAAGGCTCCTTATCTTTATTTTTGAAAATTATACCATAATGAATGATTTCAGTGAAAAAAGTTTATCTCATAGTACGAAAATTCTACGATGAATTGTTTTGCCATAATCAGACATCAAATGAGTACCATCTTTTGTTAGTATTTTTAATCCTACAGAGTTTGAAGCAAATATAATTAAACATCGGATGAAAGTAAACTTGACAGAATGTTTTATAGATAGTAATATCTTGTACGTAAATATAATGTTTAAATGATTTCTTTTAAATATAGATAAATTTAGCATACGGTAAATAGTTTCCTATTGACTTTATGAAAAAGGAGATCTATAGAAAGTAGAAATTAAAAATACTTCCATTTTTAAAAGAAAAGAATTTGATAAAAGGTAGACTATTTAAACGCCAAATAGGGCAGTTAAAAGTAAACCGGCAATTTTTTAAAGTTTGATGGTTTTAAAATGACCATTAAATTTAAAAATTGCCGGTTTTTTTATTTACAAAAACTAAAACAAAAGATTCATATTATAAAGAATTTGTTAACTTTGTATCTACAATTTCTATGGGGGAGAGCTAAGATGTTCCATTATTTTGAGCTTATTTCATTGCCAACTGCATTTTTAACCGTGTGTGCAGTTTCTTTGTTAAGCGCAATTTCCATACTATACGTAAGGATTCCCTTACATTTTGTTCGTTTTCACATAGGTATTATTTCGTTACCTCCAATCGTCGCCTTGTTGGGGCTTGTTTCAAACAATGGATGTGTGATAGTTGGTCCTTGGCGTTTTGATTCCCTATCATGGCTCCTAGCCTTTTTTGTCCTTACAATTGGTTTAATTGTACAGCGCTATTCTGTTCGATACTTATTCGGTGATCATTCTTATCGAAAATATTTTACGCTGATGACACTCACTACGTCTGCCGGCGCCCTTACCTGGCTCAGTAATGACCTTCACCTTCTGTTGGTTTGTTGGGGAGCTACACTTTTGGGACTGACATGGCTTATAAGATTAAATAAAAAGTGGCAGGTGTCCAGAAAAGCCGCTTCCATTTCAGGGCGACAATTTTTACTCAGTTGGCTTATCTTGTTGCTTGCTGTAATCTGGATTACACAAGCCACGGAACACTGGCAGCTATCGATCATACTTGAGAAAAACAATCTTTCACAACTAGCTTCATGGGAGAAGACGTGTATAAACCTCCTTTTGATAGTGGCAATGGTAATTCCGTCTGCACAGTATCCTTTCCAACGTTGGCTATTAGACTCGGTAGTGGCTCCAACGCCTGTATCTGCTGTCATGCATGCTGGAATTGTGAATGCCGGTGGTCTAATGCTGACTCGTTTCGCACCGCTTTTTACCAGCGATTCAGCACAGATAATTCTACTCATTTTGTCTGGTATTTCAGTGCTACTGGGGACCGGAATTATGCTGGTCCATGTAGACTATAAACGACAACTGGTTGGCTCAACCATTGCCCAAATGGGGTTCATGCTAATCCAGTGTGCATTAGGCGCCTATTTGGCAGCCATTATTCATGCTATTTTACATGGGCTATTTAAAGCGAGCCTTTTCTTACAGTCCGGATCCGCGATTCATTATAACGGGTCGTTATCCTTCAAGGACCGTCCGTTGCCCTATTTATGGACCATGACCGGAGGGATTTTAGGTCTCCTTATGGGGATTGGTTATTGGCTTGCTTCTCAAGGAGAGGATTATCAAATGATCAGTACCCTAATTTTAGGATGGTCGGTGACATTTGCTTGGAACGGGCTAGTGGCTTTTGGTTACGGTTGTATTGGTCGAATTGCGGGATTTACTTTCCTTGCAGGAGCGGCATTCATGTTCAACATCATCCATTCCGCCTTAGACAGTCTGTTACATGAAACTGTTCTGAATGGAAGTCAACCACCTGCACCTGCAACCATCTTGGTCCTGTTTATCTTGCTGGGTGGCAGTGCTTTTGGTTTATGGTTAGCGAACAATCGTTCCTCAACTGTATTCGCAGTTATTTATCTATTGCTCGTACATTTGGGTGAGCCTCACAAAGATTTAGTTGAAAGCCATCCAAAATATTTGGCAAAATACTTGTCTAATAGGAGGTCGTTTAGATGACAACGACATTAGCCAAAACATTAGATTGGGAAAAGGTATCTGAAGATCTCGGTCTTGATATTCATGATTTAGTAAAATCAGCGAGCAAAGTCATCGCACCACTTAGTCCTATTAGCAAGTTTGCGGCACGCAGCCCCTGGATGGGCTTAGAACGGCAATCATTTGAACAGATAGCACGTCGTTTCAAAGACATTTGCGATGTAGAGCTATTTCCCAATAATTCTGTATTCAAGACTGCACGGAATCAAGGAGAAATTGATCTGAATTTTCTAGAAGTAGGACTTCAGCAATGGCTTGATAAACAGTCTTTCAAACTCCCACGCATGACTGTAGAACAGTTTTGCCGCGCTGCACTTTTGCAGGATAAGCCTTCTTCCAAATTGACGGTACTTCCCGAAGTAAAAAGAATGGCAAAGAAATTAAGTGGATTTAAGTCCGAGATGAAGGTAAGACAATCAGTACAAACTTCTAGTCAGCGTTTTGATCAGATTTGCGATGTGGGGATGTCAAGGGATCTCAACCGCCATATGATTAAGTGGTGTAAATTGTTCTTGGATGAGTCTCAGGCTGTCTGGTCTATGCCAAATCGCGAGGAAGGTTTCTATCATGCATGGCGCAGAATTGTTTCCTTTGACCCAGATATAAGTCCTGAGGCGCGAAAGCAGCTTAAAAATTTGCCGAAGGAAGCTGACGCTGCTTTAGAAGAAGCCTTATCGCAATTAGAAATACCTGATTCAGAGGTTCAAGAATATCTTGAAGCACATTTACTTGCCTTGCCAGGATGGGCAGGAATGATGCTCTGGAGAACGCAGCAACAAATTAAGGAAAGCTCTTTACTTACTGACTATTTGGCTGTACGACTTTCCTTGGAGTTGGTTTTGATTAAGCCTAATCTTCCTTTAACTAAGCAAAAAACGGAAGTGGGAGTGTTCCTAGAATCGTTAATTGCTGCTTGGCTCCACTGGGGGAACCTGCCAATCAATGCTTGGTCACAGTTGCCCTCTGCAGAACAAAAAGCTCGTTTGACCCTTGCTTGGCGGTTTGATAAGATTATCCGCAATAGACTTTGGATGGAAGCTTGGGAAAAAACATATGAAGATCAATTAATGAAAAAAATCATCTCAAAGAAGCAGACTGCAGATCAAAGTAAGCCAGCAGTAGCACAATTTGTATTTTGTATTGATGTGCGATCAGAGCCTTTTCGCCGCAAACTTGAAAATGTAGATTGTTTTGAAACCTTTGGAGCAGCTGGGTTTTTCGGCTTGCCGATTGAAACCTACAAACTGGAAAGAGAACATAGCCATAGTTCCTTACCGGTAATGTTAAAACCACAATTCAAAGTAAAAGAATTTTTGCCTGAATATGAATACAAAAAATTTCACCAAAGGTTGCAGTCAGTACATTCACTTAAAGACACATTTAAAAAAATGAAACAAAACTTGCTTGCAAGCTTATTACTGCCGGAGATCAGTGGCCCATGGCTTAGTATGCAAACACTGACCCGTAGTTTTATGCCAAGCGGCACAGGACGCCTCTTCAAGAAAATTCTTGACAAATGGATCATGAAACCTGCAGTGGAATTAACGCTAGACCGTATTCATACTTCTAAAACGGAGCTACCGGTTGGTTTTTCTGAAGAAGAGAAAGTGCATTATGTAGAGCAGGCTTTAAAAATGATGGGACTCACAGATAATTTTGCTTCATTAGTGGTGATTTGCGGACATGGTAGTTGTAGCACCAATAATCCCTACGCTGCTTCTCTCGACTGCGGGGCATGTGGTGGCGCATCAAGCGCTTTTAATGCGCGGGTTCTGGCAGCTTTGTGTAACCTTCCAAACGTAAGGCAGTCCCTCCAGGCAAAGGGAATTTCTATTCCGAAAGATACCGTTTTTGCAGCTTCAGAGCATATTACAACAGTCGATGAATTACATTGGGTCTATCTTCCGAAACTTTCAGATACGGCTAAAGCAGCATTTGCCCGCATTCAAGCTTTACTACCAAAGGTTAGTGAAGAAGTAAACGCCGAGCGAATCCCGAAATTGCCAAATCTAAAGGTTAACTGCAAAAATCCTAAAGCTGAAGCTGAGCGCCTTTCAGAGGATTGGAGTGAGGTACGTCCGGAATGGGGGCTGGCGGGTAATGCGGCGTTTGTTATCGGGGAGCGAAGGCTGACTCGGGAGCGGAATCTAGGAGGGAGAGTTTTTCTACAAAACTATAACTGGAAAAAGGATAAAAGTGGTTCACTTCTTGCCAGCATTATTGCTGGACCGGCAACGGTTTGTCAATGGATTAACCTGCAATATTACGCTTCAGCCGTTGCACCTCATTATTATGGAAGCGGAAATAAAGCAACCCAAACAGTGACAGCAGGAATCGGAGTCATGCAGGGGAACGCCAGTGACTTATTAGCCGGACTTCCCTGGCAGTCGGTTATGCAATCGGATCAATTGGTCTATCATGCACCTCTAAGGTTGCTGGTGGTGATCCAAGCACCAAAGGAATATGTGGAACGATTGTTGAATCATGATCAGCCATTCCAACAAAAAGTTCAAAACGGATGGCTTCGGCTATCATCCATTGATCCAGAAGGAAACTGGAAGAGTTGGTCTTAGCGTTTGCTTCGGTGTGAAAAAAATATTTATATGCAATAACTATTATAGGGTATTAAATTATACAGCCATTTAATAGTACAGAAGGGATAGGGATCAATATGGATAAGTCAAAAGGCACTCTTGAAGCTGAAATCAGTAAAGCATTAACTCAATGGGAGAAAAGCTATCTTGGACGCGGTTCAATATCTGTTAAGTCTGATATCTTCCGAGATATGATTATTGTTACATTGCATCGAATTTTAACCCCTGCTGAATATTCACTATGTAAGGATAAAGAGGGATTGTTATCAATAAAAAAGATACGAAACAGCTTGGTGGAATCCGGTCAAGAAGAATTAAAGCATATTATATTTTCGCTAACAGGTCAGGAAGTAGTAAGTTTTCATACCGATATTAGCACCCAAACCGGTGAAAGGGTCATGGTCTTTAAACTTTCAGGAGATTTGGAAGATAAAATGTCATAAAAACAATGGGACTTTACTAGTACAAAATGTTTTTTATGGACAATTTTTGTTAGGGCAAGAAATAGCTCAATTAATTGGAATTGGAACTTAAATTCAGTTAAATAATGGGGTGAGCTTAATGAAAATTGATGAAAAGAAAAAAGTGTTGTTTGTGATTGGAATGGAGCAAAATCCGGAAAGTATAATGAAAAAGATTACTAGTCTTCAACCGAATACTATTTTAATCTGGCAATGTTATGGACTAACCATTACACCATTCAGTGATTTAATGCGAGACATCATCATTGCTATTTATCAAGAAAATGTTGAAGAAATATTCGTTATCGTATCAAAAGATGAGCAAAAGGGTACAAGAGAGATTTTTAAGAAAATATATGAAAATAAAGGTTTACAAGATAAAATGCAAACATTGGATTATCTGTTTAAAAATTGCATGGCGGAATTTCCTAAGGGAAACATTAGAGAATGGCTGGAGGGCAGCGAAACTTCATCCAACAGCATGCAAAATATTGTCAACGTCATTCGAAATCATCCGTTGATGCCCTCAAATGTGAAGGTTACAGAATTCTTATTAGAGAATGAAAATCAATCAAAAACTGTCGTTCTCTAAGTAGGTAAATCCGTTTATCCAACAGCAGTAATCAGGAAGACTTTTATGCATTCCTCGCACGCTTCCTTCATGAAGATCAGCATTCTAGCTGATTTTTTTTTAGCTAAGCAGAATTTATTTCCATAAATTCTGCTAGTGCATAAGGGCTACTACGCTTCTGTCATCGCTCTTAGGGGCTCGCCAATCAGCGAGTTTTCTTTCTAATTTCTTTTACTCTTATCTTCTACAATCTATGAAGCGGTTGATTACCTTGTCATTAACCATAAAAATATTATGTAAACTATATTTATTTTTGATAAATCAAATGAAAAAATGATATTCTATTGTTTAGATATGACAGAAAGGGAGTAATTTGCCTGGATAACTTCAAAAGTGATGCGGAGATTAAATTAATTGCACTTGATATGGATGGGACACTTTTAAATGAAGAAGGCGAAATTTCTATTGAGAATCGCCAAGCAATAAAAGAAGCGAAAGAACAAGGTATATATGTAGTCCTTAGCACTGGGAGGTCTTTACTGACATGTAGAAGCCATGCTGAATCTCTTGAATTAACCTCATATTTAGTCACTGTTAACGGAAGTGAGATATGGAATGATCAAGGACAGTTAGTAGAAAGAAAACTTGTCCACTCTGATCAAATTCAATGGATGTTGAGCCTTGCCCAAAACCACAAAACAAACTATTGGGCAATTAGTACCGACCGTACTTGGCAAGATGAGATGCCAGACGATATACATGCATTCGAATGGCTTAAATTCGGATTTAGCACTACAGATGATGATAGTAGGGGAATTATTTTAAAAGAACTCCAAAATAGAGGAATGTTTGAAATCAGTAATTCAAGTTTGGAAAACCTTGAAGTAAATGCTGCAGGTATCAATAAGGCTAAAGGACTTGAAATAGTTTGTGAAAAGCTAGGGATTGAAATGAATCATGTAATGGCAATTGGCGATAGTCTGAATGATATTGCGATGATAAAAGAAGCTGGACTAGGGGTTGCAATGGGAAATGCCCAAGAAGTAGTGAAGGAAACTGCAGACTGGGTAACCGCAACAAATAATGAAGATGGGGTAGCGGTGGCTATTCGAAAATGGGTACTGTAAAATAATAATTTGCCAACAAATATGGCTACAACTTTACAAAAGATTTTATTAGGGAACACGGTGAAACAACAAGTGAAGGCCGAAAAAGAAGCTAAATCTTAAACCCATAAGTAGAAAAAAACTCTGATAGGAGTAGAACTTATGAAATTCAAAATTATTGAAAGAAATCATTTTCAAGTGGTAGGGATTAAACGTCAGGTTTCATGTGTCAATGGGGAAAATCATGCGCTTATTCCAAAAATATGGGACGAAGTTAACAAGGATGGGACAGATGATTTATTATTTAAACTGAATAATGGACAAATTAAAGGAGTTCTTGGTATTTGTGTTGAAACAAACTCAAAACAAGTAATAGATTATTGGGTAGCGACTGAATTTGATGGCGACACACCCGAAGAGCTGTTGGAACTGGAAATCCCCAAATCTAAATGGGCTATTTTTGAGGTACACGGTCCTATGCCAAATGCAATGCAGAACGCTTGGAAGCAAATATTTTCGGAATGGTTTCCTTCAAGTGACTATCAGCATACAGGAGCGCCAAATTTAGAAGTATATCCAGAAGAAAACCCATACAGACCAAACTATTATTCGGAAATTTGGATCCCTGTAGACTAAAAAAAGAAATTATATAGGGAGGTGCAAATTTGACTACATATATTGCTTTGTTACGAGGAATTAATGTTGGCGGACACAACAAAATTAAAATGGCCGAATTGAAACAACTATTCGAAACCTTGGGTGTTAAAAATGTTCAAACCTATATTCAAAGTGGTAATGTCCTATTTGAATCAGAAGAAGAAGCAGATACTTTATGCCACCGAATTGAGACCGAGATTCAGAAGGTTTTCGGTTTTTCAATCACTGTTGTGATAAGAACCGCATTAGAATTAGAACAGATTATTAAGAATTGTCCCTATCCAACTGATAACCTTGCAGAAGGGCAGAGCCTTCATTTAGCTTTTTTAGCAAAATTGCCTTCACAGGAACGAATCGATCATTTGCTTACCTTTAAAAGTGAAATGGATGAGTGCCAATTGGTAGGAAAACAGGTTTATTTATTTTTACGCCAAAGCATTCTCACTTCAAAACTAGCTGTCCAACTTCAAAAGTTAGGTGTTCAGGTAACTGTTCGTAACTGGAAAACAACAAACAAGTTAGCTACTTTGTCAAAATCAATGAAATGAAAAGGAGGGACAACAAATCAGTGGGGAAAGCCACGATTAATTGTCCCTTTCATTTAGTCCCCATGAACGATTGCTTTTTCATGTATAGCCTTGACCTGAATCTTTTTTTCTTTTGAACCGAAAAAGGAAAATAAATAGCAACCTGTTATTACGATAATGCTGCCTAGTAATTCAGTCCATGTCATTTGTTCATTTAAAATGAAAAACGCTAGAATTGCAGTGAAGATTGGATTGAAATTCAAGAATATCCCCGAATTTGTTGCCCCTATTTTTTGAACTCCCATATTCCATAAAAGCATGCATACAACAGTTGAAATGACTCCAGTATAGAGAATAGCACTAATAAAAGAGGTATTCACATTGATAATATGAAAATGGGTAAGATTAAAGGGCATAACAGTCAATACACCGAAAACACCTGAATAGAATGTTGCCATCAATGGAGATACTTTTTTCATTGCCCATTTTCCGCAAACAGAATATATCCCCCAGACGATGACGGCTGCAATCATCCAAAGATCACCGCTATTAAAATGTAGGGAAATAAGCTGATTGAGTTCACCCTTTGAGAGGACAACGAGAACCCCAAATAATGAAATCATCATTGAAAAAATTTGCGGAAGCTTTATTTTTTCATGGAGTAATAGTGCTGATGAAACAGCAATCGAAATGGGGTTTAATGTTGAAATTAATCCTACGTTTGTGGCAGAAGTACGTGCCAATGCTAAAAATTGAAACATATTGAATAATACTACACCCATAAATCCCATTAGAAATAACGGTAAAATCGAATCCTTAGGAATACGCAGGCTTTTTTCTTTTTTCAATACCAATGGTAAGAGTAATACGATTGCAATTAACCAACGTAAAATGGTTAATGTCATTGGGGAAGCATGCTCCACCAGAAATTTACTAAAGACAAAATTTCCTCCCCAAAGAAAACTAGTTAATAACAAAATCAATACGTAAAAAATTGGCATCAAAATGGCCCCTTTAAAAATCAAATCATTACTATATTTTTATGTTAATAATTTTAACAGAATCTATATTAATATTGTGTATTATTTCGTATAATAAATTAAGAAAAGAATAATGAAAAGCAAAAAGAATATTGGCAGAATATTATTCTGTTTGTCAATTGATAAATAAATGGATAATGAAGAAATGAATGTTTGCACATGAAAGGTGCTGATTTTTTTGCTAGATGCTACTGATTTTTTGATTCTGAATAGTTTGCAAAAAGAATCACAGATAAGCAATGCTGATCTTGCCCGACACGTCAATTTATCTCCACCTGCAACACATGCCCGAGTAAAAAGGATGGAAAAGGAAGGATATATTGATCAGCAGGTTGCTATTTTAAACCATAGAAAACTTGGTTTTGATTTACTCTGCTTTATATTTGTGAGTACAAATATTCATCAGAAAGAACAACTTGAAAATTTAGAGGGTGCAATGAAAACTATGCCAGAAGTGCTTGAATGTCACTGCTTGACTGGAGAGTATGATTATCTATTGAAAGTAGCAAATCGAAATCGTGAGGAGTTGGAACGATTTATTAGAAAACTAAATTTGCTGTCCGGAGTAAATCGGATTCAGACGAGTTTATCGTTACGAGAAATTAAGTTTTCAACCGCATTGCCGATTCTGGAGTGATAAAATAAATAAATAGTAATAAGATGGTATAAAGGGAGGGATATTGTTGTATGTTGTACGTTCAAGTCATTGAAAAGAAAGAAATGAAGGTTGTTGGAATCCCATGGAACGGCTCCTATTCACAAATTAACAAGATTCCAGGTTTGTTTGCAGAATTACAAATGCGGTTGGATGAAGTCTTAGATCAAACTGATGAACCGGTTATGATTGCCCCTTTCCATAGCAGGGAAACAGAATTGACCTATTATGTTACGACACCAGTCGAGAAAATAACCTTTGTTCCCGACGGTATGGTAGGGTTTACGATTCCAGCGAAAAATTATGTTTATGCAACACACAATGGAACTCCGGGGGAAATTGATCATACATATTCCAAAATATATTCTTGGATGAAAGAGTACGGATATGAAAAAGACCACCATGCATTAAGCTTAGAAGTGTATGATAAAGACTTCAAGAGGTTGAATTCATCAAAAAAACAGCTATCATTTGATATTTACATACCGATCAAGAAGGGTTAAAGTATATATATTCACAAATGTCAAAGCTGTTTTTGAAAAAGTGGACAATTAAATTTCCTTTTTCGAAAAGTTTAAGTATAATTATATTCATATAGTTGAATAATTCCTTCGGGGTTGGGTGAAATTCCCTACCGGCGGTGATGAAGCAATGGCTTCTAAGTCCGTGACCCGGTTAACATTGTTAAGCGGTGGATCTGGTGAAATTCCAGGGCCGACAGTTAAAGTCTGGATGAGAGAAGGAGAAAACTGGATCAGAAAAGGGAGACGCATGTCCTCATTTTTTAATCTTGCCTTTCTTATTGTCTTGTAACGGACCCGAAGTGTTTTTCCTTCTGGGTCCTTTTTATATTGTTGAAAAGGGGCGGAGCATCGCAAAAATAAATCTGAAAATCTAATTTGAGCGTGGGATAACTTTTTCCATAACAATATATGTGAAGCAGTGCTCACACTGCCTGATTATGTTGGATCGTTCATTTACCGATACATCATGGTGGGTGGCGTTTAAGCCCCAAATACGTTTTCTATGAATTTCATATAATAGAAGGAAGAGGTTAAAATATGTTTACCGGAATTGTTGAGGAAATTGGCTCCATCTCAAATATCCAAAAGACCGGGGAATCGTATGTCCTATCCATTGAAGCAAAAAAAGTTCTTGAGGATGTTCAGCTTGGTGATAGCATCGCTGTCAATGGCGTATGTCTAACCGTAACTTCTTTTTCAGGTAAATTTTTTAAGGTGGATGTAATGCCTGAAACTGTTAAATCCTCGAGTTTACGGACGCTTAAACGCGGTTCTCACGTCAACCTTGAACGGGCGATGGCTGCAGGTGGAAGATTTGGTGGACATTTTGTCTCAGGCCATATCGATGGAACAGGTGTGATTAAGAGCAAAAAACCATTTGAAAATGCAGTTTATTATGAAATTGAACCTGACAAAGAATGGCTGAATTATATTATTTTAAAAGGCTCTATTTGTGTCGATGGGACAAGCTTAACCGTGTTTGAAGTGACTGAGAATAGTTTTACAATTTCCTTAATCCCCCATACGATGTCTGAAACGATTTTAGGTGGTAAAGATTCAGGAGACGTTGTGAATTTGGAATGCGATATGATTGGCAAATATGTTGGGCATTTCTTAAATGGATCGGCAAATGGATCGAACAAAAAAGGAAAAGGTAGTCTTACTGCATCGTTTCTAGAAGAAAATGGATTCAAGTGAGGAGAGTTGTCTAGTGTTTAATTCGATTGAAGAAGCTGTTAATGAGCTAAAACAAGGAAAAATGATTATTGTTTGTGATGATGAGGATAGGGAAAATGAAGGTGACTTAATTGCATTAGCGGAAAAAGCAACACCAGAGGTTGTTAATTTCATGGTGACACATGCAAGAGGACTAATGTGTGTACCTATCGAAGAAGAATTAGCACATAAACTTAATTTGGAAGCAATGGTTTCAAACAATACAGATACAAATAAAACAGCTTTTACAGTTAGCATCGATCATAAATTTTCAACAACCGGAATCTCTGCTTTTGAGCGCTCTGCAACAGTATTAAGTATGATGGACTCGGATGCAAAAGCCGATGATTTTAAACGTCCTGGTCATGTTTTTCCACTCATTGCTAAAAATGGTGGTGTACGAGAACGTTCAGGTCATACAGAAGCAGCTGTTGATTTAGCAAAACTAGCAGGTTCTAAACCAGCTGGTGTAATTTGTGAAATTTTGAACGAAGACGGAACAATGGCACGAGTTCCAGAACTGAGGAAAATTGCTGATCGCTTTCAATTAAAAATGATTACGATAAAAGATTTAATACACTATTTAAATCAAATACACGAGAAAACACACAAATAAATTGGTGGAGGAATTATAATGGGACACACTTTTGAAGGAAATTTAGTTGGGACAGGTCTGAAAATTGGTATCGTTGTAGGACGTTTTAATGAGTTTATTACAAGTAAATTATTATCCGGTGCACAGGATGCTTTAAAGAGACATGGAGTAAATGAAGCAGATGTTGATATAGCTTGGGTTCCAGGTGCATTTGAAATTCCATTGATTGCCCAAAAAATGGCAAATAGTAAAAAATATGATGCAGTTATCACATTGGGAACCGTTATTCGTGGTGCAACTCCACACTTTGATTATGTTTGCAATGAAGCAGCAAAAGGAGTTTCAGCAACAGCATTAAATAGTGGTGTTCCAGTAGTTTTTGGTGTTCTAACAACAGATTCAATCGAACAGGCAATTGAAAGAGCAGGAACAAAAGCTGGAAATAAAGGTTGGGACTCAGCGAGCTCAGCAATTGAAATGGCTAATTTATGTAAGAGTATCGAGCAATAGGAAATAGAAATTCCAGTTGGGACTAACCTTCTTGTAGAATCATAACAAATCAGAAATTCAGCAAAATTTTTCTGATTTGCGTGGTCTCTTTGTGGGGAGGTAGTCCTTTTCTTTTTCAATAAAACTATATACAAATCGATCTATTAACTTATATAATTATCATGACATAAAAAATCAAGCCAATAAAAACAGGTGCTAAAATCGTTTGGTTTTAGCTTAAAAGGGAAGTTTGGTTAAAAACCAACGCGGTCCCGCCACTGTAAATGGGAGCAACCTATAAGATGTCACTGTCTATAATAGATGGGAAGGCATAGGAAGCGATGACCATGAGCCAGGAAACCTGCCTGTTATTTTGCACCAGTAACCTACGCGGATAGGAGGGTGTTGAGATCAATACGGGCAGTTTAACGTATTCTTCTTAACCTACATAACTCCTCCTCCTTTATAGGGGGATTTTTTTATGCAAAAAAAATTAGCTATAGGGGGAAAAGAAAAAGATGGTAAGACGTAATGCAAAAATACTCTTGGTATTCCTGTTTGTTTTTGGGCTAGTCTTAAGTGGGTTTCAGAGGCAAGTTTCAGCTGCAGAGCAAGTGGCAAAAGGAACAATTACTGTTGAAGGAAATACGGGTACACTTGTACCAGCAACGGCAGTTACCTATGAGCAAGGTGAAACGGCTTTCGATGTATTAGTAAATGCGGTTGGTGAAAATAATGTCCATTATTCAAACGAATCCTATGGAAAAATGATTACAGGAATCAATGGATTAGAAGTTCAAGGAACGTTTTTTTGGGGTTTCTACATCAATGGGATTTCTGCTCCAATTGGAGCAGATTCTTATAAGGTTCATGATGGTGATCAAGTAAGTTTCCGCTATATTGATTGGACGAAAACACCTGAAAATACTGCTTCTGTTAAGGTTGTTGGAAATAATAATAAGGTCCTAATTACTCCTTCACCAATTGAAATTATCGGTCATCCGACAGCCTTTCAATTTTTACAAGTTGCAATTGGTGCAGAAAATGTAGGTTATAGCGATTCACAATACGGAAAAATGATCAATACGATTAAGGGCCTTGCCGCAGAAGGGTCCAATTACTGGGCATTCTACGTTAATGGGAAAATGGCAAGTGTTGGAGCAGACAGCTATCCACTTCAGCCTGGTGATCAAATCAGCTTCCAGTATGAGTCTTGGCAAGCCCCAACGAATGGGGACCCAAACGCCGGAACGGCAGAACCGGCCAAAACCGGAACTGCTACGAAAGAGATGATCCAAAAGGCACTCAATGGAACAAGTCAATATGTCCTGAAAAATCAAGTTACGGATTGGGAAGCCATTGCTTTAAAACAAGCAGGAAAAAGTATTCCATTAACATATTTAGAAAACGTAAAGAAGCTAGTGAAAGAGAAGAACGGTCATTTTTCTAAAATCACCGATACGGAACGACATGTATTAGGGATTGTTGCAGCAGGTGCTGATCCAACAACGATTGAAGGTTTTAACCTAGTAAAGTCCATTTATAATGGCAATGTTACAAAGCAAGGATTAAATGGTGTGGCATATGCGCTAATTGCTCTAGATAGTGCAAACTTTCAGGTACCAAATTCAGCTATATGGACGAGACAGAAATTAGAAAACCAACTATTGGAGAAGCAAAATAAAGATGGTGGCTGGACATGGGATGGAAGTACAACAAGTGATCCTGATACTACAGCAATGGTCTTAACTGCTTTGGCTCCCTATAAAAATAAGGTAAATGTGAAAACCAAGGTTAACTCAGCGGTACAATTTTTATCTAAAAAGTTCCTTGATGGTAAAATCGATAACAGTTCAACAGCTGCTCAAGTAGTTATTGCCCTCTCAGCATTAAACATAGATGCAAATGGAGTGTTATTCACAAAAGAAAATAGCAGTCTAATGAACTTCTTGTTATCTTTCCAGAATACAGATGGCGGTTTTGATTGGCAGGGTGGGGATAAAAGTGATATTTTCTCAACTGAACAAGGTGTTCAGGCACTTGCGGCTTACAAGCTTAAATTGGAAGGGAAAGGCTCACTGTATCATTTACCTTTACTTGCCAAACAGCAACAACAAGTGGTGAAGAAACCGGCAAGTCAGCAGGGCCATCCATTGCCAAACACCGCAACGAATTCTCTAAATCTACTTACAATAGGTATGTTGCTTGTTCTAATTGGGTTCATTTTCTATGCCATGCAAAAGAAAAGGTATCTTAAGTAAGACTAATCGTCAGCATTTAGACTTTCGCTGATAAACAGTACATTATCGCCGATAAAATGAATTTTTCGCTGATATATTGTCATTATCGTCGATAAAATGAATCTTCCGCTGATATATTGTATTTTTTCGCTGATAAAATAAATTTTCTACTTATAAATTGAAATCTTACACAGATAAAATAGAATTTCTGATAATATATTGTTTTTTGGAACGAATTACTTTTTGTAAATTATTCAATATTGCTGAAATTTGCTTTAAAATTAGAAAAAAATAGCGTCCAATAACAATAGATGGAGGATATTATAATGAAGCAACTAGTTAAAATGATTACCCTCCTGTTTGTTCTTTCATTAACATTCAGCTTAATGGGCTGCAATGCTACTCCTAATACATCTAAAGAACAATCAAAAAGTGTAAAAACAACAGAAACAACTAAAATAAAGAGTGAGATAGCTACTAAACCAGAAGGTTCTAAAGTAACCACTAATAAGCAAAAAGGTAGCAACGAGAATGTTTCAACCAAAGTAAGTCCAAAGCCACAAAATACGACTGCAACTGAGAAGCCAACCACAAATGTAGTGGTTAAAAACCAAACAACGCCTGCCTCCAAACAAACAGAGGCGGTTGTTCAAAAGAAAACAGCAACAGCTGCAACAAGTTCTACCCCAAAAACAAGTACAACATCAAAAGGTAGCCAGGTTCCGTTACCAACTGTCACGTTATCGATAACTGGTCCAAAGGATCATCGGGCGATCCTCGCTACATCAAGAGTAAACATTAAGGATGGCAACACCATCCTAGAAGTTCTTTTGAAGGCTACTCAAAAGAATGGAATCGATGTGGATTTTGACGGTAGTGGCTCAACTGCCTATGTTAACGGTATCGATAATTTCTACGAGTTTGATTATGGTCCCAAGAGTGGTTGGCTATTCAAACTAAATGGAATAAGCCTTACAAAAAGTATTGGTATAGTAAAAATAAAAGCGGGTGACCGGATTGAATGCTATTATACGGAATAATGTTTGGAGAAAAACCAATGTCAAACCGATTTGAGCGGTTTCACCCGCTAGTTTCATTTATGTTTTATGCTGGCTCTCTCTCACTTTTGATCCTGATGCTTCACCCCATCTTTTTATTAATAGGGTTTGTAGTTATTTTGGCAATCAACTACCATGATGATCGCTTAAGTGGCTTAAGGCGCTGGGTCATTTTTATTATGACAACAGGTTTATTGATCATTTTCTTTAATCCTCTATTTAATGAGAGAGGCCGCCATACATTATTTGAAATTGGACAGCACCGGTTTACGGTAGAAGCAGTTACCTACGGTGGAATGAGTGCATTTTCGATCATGGGTGTGATGGCACTATTTGTCTCATATAATGAAGTAATGACGCCGAATAAGCTCTTGTTTTTATTTTCAAAATTTATGCCACAGTTTGCGATCTTACTTATGCTAACGCTCCGATTTATTCCGTTGATGAGAAGGAGATTGGCAGAGATTTCAGCTATTCAAATGAGTAAGGGAATTTCAGTTCGAAACGGAAAGTGGAAATCAAGAGTAAAGGCGGGGATGCAATACGTTCAAGTATTGCTGACCTATTCGCTTGAAGAAGCCATTCAAACAGCTGATTCCATGAAAGCAAGGGGGTATGGGCGAGGAAAGCAGCGCTCATCCTATGAATATTTTCGATTTCAAAAAAAGGATGGTATAGCACTTCTATACTTGGTTGTGTTATTTGTCCTTATCCTGATCGGTCGGTTTTTGGGATACGGATTATTAAACGTATATCCACTGATGGAATCGTGGCGGTTTACTAGTATGGATACTGCTTGCCTTATCACCTATTTATTATTTTTGTGTTTTCCACTTTTGGTTGAAATGGGAGGGATGAACCGGTGGCGTATATCGAATTGAACAATATTTCATTTACCTATCCGGATGCATCACAGCCAGCCATTAGGAATCTTTCCCTTCAAATTGAAAAAGGTCAATTTGTTGTGCTTTTTGGTTCTTCAGGCTCCGGGAAAAGTACACTTTTACGATTATTGAAAAAAGAAATACAACCACATGGAAATCTCTCGGGTACTATTCATGTGAACGGACGACCCTTGCAAGAGAAAAATGAGATTGGCTTTGTTTTTCAAGATCCAGAAAACCAGGTTGTGGCAGACGATGTTCTCCATGAGATTGTGTTTGGGCTGGAGAACCTGGGGCTTTCCACTAACGAAATGCGTAGTCGGGTGGCTGAAATGGTCCACTTTTTTGGGGTTGAGTCTCTATTGCTTCGAAAAACGCATGAGCTTTCTGGAGGGAAAAAACAGCAAATCAATCTTGCTTCTGTCCTCCTTATGCAACCTGATATTTTATTGTTGGATGAACCAACTGCCCAATTAGATCCGGTCAGTTCCAGGGAACTATTAGACATGCTCATAAGACTAAACGATGAATTCGGGATGACGATTATCCTTGCCGAGCATCGTCTCGAGGAAGTTTTTACTGTTGCCGATAAAATTATCATGATGGAAAAGGGGACAATTTTGATTGAAGGGGATCCTAGAGATGTCTTAGAAGAAGTCTGGAATTCTCCCAATAAAGCTTATGTACCAAGCATTCCCTCATTATTTTTTCAAAAGAATGGACAGGGGAGTGTTCCGTTAACGGTAAAGGAAGGGAAAAAGTGGATTCGTAATGGGATCAACTTGGAAAAAGAGAAAAAAACTCAGGTTTCCTTCGAAGAAGAATGTATGAAAGCTAAAAATATTTTTTTTCGCTATGAAAAGAAAAGTGATTTTATTCTGAACGAACTAGATTTTTCCCTTCATAAAGGTGAATTTTATGCTCTCTTAGGCGGAAATGGATCAGGAAAATCGACCCTTCTAAAAATAGTCGGAGGCATGTTAAAACCTGAACAAGGCAAGATTCACTTTGAAAAAAAGGACTCGAAAAGGGATCAAACTATCGGTTACTTACCGCAAAATCCTAAGCTATTTTTTATCCAAGATACGGTAGGAAAAGAAATTCAAGATACGATTGAAAAATGGGGTGGTGAGGCTGAACAGCTTCTAGAGGATCTTGGAATTGCGCATTTAGTGAATTGCCATCCCTATGACTTAAGCGGAGGGGAGTTGCAAAAGACTGCCCTTGCTTGTTTGCTTTTAAGAAAGCCGGAAATTTTATTGTTGGATGAGCCTACAAAAGGATTAGATCCGATTTCAAAGGAAAATTTAGCGAAGATACTTAACAGACTTAATGCAGATGGAGTGACTATTTTAATGTCGACTCATGACATTGAATTTGCTGCACAATATGCGTCAAAATGTGGGATGATGTTTCAAGGAAAGATTACTTCAGAGGATCACCCGGAAAACTTCTTTAAAGGTAATTTCTTCTACACCACAATGACTCAAAGACTTTTCCGTCATGTGGACATGGTAGAAGAGGCGGTCCAACCATGCGAGTCATAAAGGTTGTATTCCTCTTCCTGCTAATCATTGGTGTATTAGTATTATCCTTCTTGCGCCCAGACGACTATCTGTGGCTTAGTTTCATTCTTGCCCTTTTTTCGATTGTATTCTTACTGATTCGCTTTGAGCGGAGAAAAATGGAAGCAAGGGAATTGGTCTTGCTTGCTATTTTAGCATCCATTGCTGCTGTGGGGAGAATTCCGTTTGCAAGTATTCCCAGTGTCCAACCAACCACTTTTGTGATTATGATGTCTGGTTATGTTTTCGGTGCAGAAAGTGGTTTTATTATTGGATCTGTTGCTGCCCTTGCTTCAAATATGATTCTTGGGCAAGGACCATGGACACTTTGGCAAATGGTTGCTTGGGGATTGGTTGGCTATTCAGCTGGATTGATGCAGAAAACCAAACTAATGAATACAACATGGGGAAGAATTATTTTTGGCATCATCTGGGGCTTTTTATTTGGGTGGATCATGAATATTTGGGGCCTATTTGCCTTTACTCAAGGTGGAAATGCTGTCAATATGAAATCATTGCTAACTTACTTTGCAGGAAGCGCCCTATTTGATAGTATGCACGCACTCTCAAATGTTTTCTTTTTGATTGTATTTGGGAATAATTGGTTAAAAATCTTAACCCGTTTTAAGCGGAAATATGGTTTACTTGAATAAATGAATATCTAATATTAACTCCTACGCGTTTTAGGTAGGAGTTTTGTTGTATTTTTTTGAATAAAAGGACGTAAAAAAATTAATTCCCATCTATTTAAATACATCAATTGGTATATTAAACCAATTAAATAAAAAGACAATCCATATAATTGATACAGTCCACGCATAAGGAGGATTTTTAAAGTGAATTCTCAGAATCACAAACATAGCGATATTGAATAAAATAGACCAGCCCATGTTCCAGCCATGATAGTGGTTTATTAAATTGAGATAGTTTAAATTAATAAATTCTTTTGCGCTAAAAAGGAAAACCCAAATAGCAACCCAGATAATTTGCTTCCACCAAACACGAGGATAATGGCCAAGATAAATAAGAATGGTTACAGGGTATATAATGGTCATTACCATAAGATCAATGGCAAAATGACCAATTAATATTTTTTGTCCAAAAAATACTTCTTGGAAGGCCCACATCCGATGGTTATGGAGTAAAGCATTTTTTAAAAGATCACCACCGATTAAAAATAAAATTGTCGGATAGTAGTCCCGCCAATTTTTCCAGTCCCCCCATTTTATACCTGCTAACAAAAATAAAAAACAATAGATAAAATGCATTTTATCCCTCTTTATCATTTAACAATAGTGGCCAGAATATCGTTAATTATTTTGGTGAAGGCAAGGAAAAAAGTTTCATTCATTCTTTTCGCGAATGGAATAATGATTACTAGTTTTCATAACATATTTTTCCTTATTGTTCACTAATTGCAAATAAAAATACAAAAAATAGCAATAAAGAAGCACTCCATAAATGGAGTGCTACTGTTTGAAGCCTTGTAGCTTTTCAACTAGTAAATGAACAGCTCTACCTAAATTATTTATCGCCTGACTAAAGCCCTTTTTCCAGGCAGGGGCCTGTTCCTTAATTGTTGCGCCAATTTTTTTGGCGTTATCATTTAATTCTTTACTAATTTTCTCAGCTTGTTCTTTAATATCTTTCCTTGTTTTGCCCTTTCCGGCAAGTTGTGTATTAATAGACTCCACATCAAAATCCTTATGGGATACAAACTTTGTTGATGTTTTCATGATCTCGCCAAAAATCGGAACAACATTTGATGAACTGTTACTTGGGAGATAATGCTCACGGTCTGTATGGTCATACCCAATCCAGATCGCCCCAACAAGGTCTGAAGTATAACCAACCATCCATTGATCTTTCGTACCATTAAGATCTGAATAGGGTAGCTGGGTCGATCCAGTTTTACCAGCCATTTGAACACCAGTGATTTTGGCCCGTTTCCCTGTTCCAGATTCTACAACGTTCAAGAGCATTGAAGTCATATCGTCTGCAACAGACTTAGATGTTACCTTCGTTGTTTTTTGCTTGTGTTCTGCAATAATTTTCCCAGTTGGCCCAACTACTTTTGTAATAAGGTGACTGTCATTACGCTTTCCTCCATTCGGAAAAGCAGAAAATGCATCGGCCATTTCAAGTGGGGAAACACCTTTATTCATTCCACCAAGGGCAAGTGCTAAATTCTCATCCGCTTTTTCAATTGGAATACCAAACCGCTTTACTGAATCTATGCCCTTATTTAACCCGACTTTATTTAAAAGCCATACGGCAGGAATATTTAATGATTCTTCCAATGCCTTATACATTGGTACAGTTCCTTCATATGATCTAGAATAATTTTCCGGTTTGTAGTTTCCAAATGAGATAGGTTTATCGACGAGTTCAGTAGAATAATCATATCCTTCCTCAAGTGCAGGTGTGTAAACGGCCAGTGGCTTCATGGTTGAACCAGGCTGTGCCATTAGTTGTGTTGCTCGGTTAAAGCCTCGGAAGACATGTTCCCCTCTGCCACCAACAAGGGCTCGAACTCCGCCTGTTTTAGGGTCCATCAAAACGGAACCACTTTGGACAAGTGTACCGTCACTGCCATTTGGGAAAAGATAATTGCGATTATAAACCTTTTCAAGACCTGCCTGGATGTTTTGATCCAATTCAGTATATATCCGGTACCCTCTTGTTAAAATTTCATCCTGAGTCAACCCATATTTTGAAATGGCCTCATTTAAAACCGCATCAACATAGTAGGGATATTTCCGATCAACATAACTACCACCGCCATTATGAAGATGGATTTTTTCGTGCTTTGCTTCTTTATATTGCACATTTGTGATCATGCCAAGTTCTTTCATTTTAGCTTAAACAACATTTCTGCGCTTCATAGCTAAATCATAATTATGATACGGATCAAGATAATTCGGAGCATGCAAGAGACCTGCTAGCATCGCAGCTTCACTAATCGAAAGATGCCGAATGTTCTTATCAAAATATTTTTTTGAGGCATTGCCAATTCCCCATGCCCCAGCTCCAAAATAAACCTGATTAACATACATTTGGAGGATTTCATCTTTTGAATAAACTTTTTCCATTTTAACGGCCAAAAACAACTCTTCCGCTTTGCGCTGATAGGTTTGTTCTGGAGAGAGCAAAGCATTTTTTGCCAATTGCTGTGTGAGAGTGCTTCCGCCACCCGTGATCCTACCAGCTAGTAAATTATGAAAAAATACTCGTGCAATCCCTTTAACATCAAAGCCGCCATGCTGATAGAAGCGTTCATCCTCAATTGCTACAACAGCATTTGGGACGTACTTTGGCACATCTTTAATAGAAATACCAGTCGTCCGGTTTGTCGCAACATTGCTGGCAATATCACCATCTTTATCGTAAATTACGGTCGGTTGGCTTAAGCCCTTTTTAAGAGATTGAACATTTGCACGGCTCGCAAGCCAGGCAAAATAAACAATCGTTAGTAAAAAAACGACAAGAACTATTAATAAGAGTATTTGTGTTAAATGTCTGTTTTTCCAAAAACGTTTGACCATATCCCAATATGGAGTAAATCGTCCCATGTCTATCTCCTTACTTTCAACAAATAATTGCAACATTATTCATTATAATTTTTTTTTGAAAAAAAAACCAACAAAGTGTAGTGGTACCGTTCAATCGGGCTCCGCAGAAAATATAGAAAATTTGCCGAGAATAAGGATAAAGAAGTTGTAGGTTATCATTTTTGCGGGCATTAATGTATGATGAACCTAATTAAGCTTTTTTCCTTTTACTTTACTAATTCATAACTAAGATATATTATTATTTTAATAAAATAAAACTACTAGGGGTGCCTGCTTGCTGGGCTGAGAGAAAAGTGAAACCGCTTTTTAACCCTCTGGACCTGATCTGGATGATACCAGCGTAGGAAAGTAGTGGGAAAAATATTTTTTCAACTACTCATGCAGTCAGGTCCTTAGTGGACCTGGCTTTTTATTTTTTTGCTAATCAGAATTTATATCGATAGATTCTGCTAGCGAATAAGGGCAACTACGCCTAATCATCGCCCTTAGGGGCTTGCCAATCGGCTAGTTTTCTTTAGCTAATCAGAATTTATATCCATAAATTCTGCTAGCGCATAAGGGCAACTAAGCCTCTGTCATCGCCCTTAGGGGCTTGCCAATCGGCTAGTTTTCTTTATGGAAGTATATAAATAAATGGAGGTATTTTAATGGAAAATACAATGGTGTATAAATTATTGCAGAAGGTTAAGAACGATAATCCGCTCGTTCATAATATTACAAATGTTGTTGTGACCAATTTTACTGCTAACGGGCTTCTAGCGCTTGGAGCATCACCAGTAATGGCTTATGCTGCCGAAGAAGTTGCAGATATGGCTAAAATAGCAGGGGCCCTTGTTTTAAATATTGGTACTTTAAACCGTGATGTAGTTGAGTCATGTCTGATAGCAGGAAAATCTGCAAATGCAAATAATGTACCTGTTATTTTTGATCCAGTTGGTGCTGGGGCAACATCATACCGCACCGAATCAGCAAAGAAAATTCTTGAAGAAGTAAATATATCTGTTATCCGTGGAAATGCAGCGGAAATTGCTAATGTTGCCGGGTACCAAGCTACTATCAAAGGTGTTGATGCAGGTGAGACACAAGTGAATACGGTTGAACTTGCGATTTTAACAGCGAAAAAATTAAATACGATTGTTGTAATAACAGGTAAAGAAGATGTGATTTCTGATGGAAACCGTACATTTGTTGTTCGTAACGGACACCCAGCCCTTACAAAAGTTACGGGAACAGGTTGTTTACTAACTTCTGTGATTGGCGCTTTTGCAGCTGTTGAAAAGGACTTGATTTTGGCCTCAGTTGCTGCACTAACATTTTACGGGGTTGCTGCAGAGTTTGCAGCCAAAAAAATAGGGGATCAAGGTCCGGGTAGTTTCCAAATAGAGTTTCTAAACCAGCTTTCAAAGGTAACTGAAGCCGAATTAAACCAACATGGAAATTTTGAAAAAGTGGAGTAGTGAGAGATATGAGCATAGCTAAAGCATTAACCATCGCAGGATCTGATAGTGGTGGCGGTGCGGGCATTCAAGCAGACTTAAAGACCTTCCAAGAGTTAGGGGTCTTTGGCATGTCGGCAATCACAGCTGTTACCGCCCAAAATACACTTGGTGTCCAGGCAGTATTTCCAATGACCGCTGAGGCTGTTGTCAGCCAAATAGAGTCAATTGGAGATGATATCGGGGTGGATGCATTGAAAACTGGGATGCTTTTTAATGCAGAAATCATCGAGGCTGTTTCGGAAAAAATAAACAAATATAAGTGGAAAAAAGTTGTTGTCGATCCGGTTATGATCGCCAAAGGTGGCGCGTCCTTGCTCCAAACAGAAGCAATATTCGCCTTAAAAAAATTCCTGTTACCAATTTCGATGATCATCACGCCAAACATTCCAGAAGCGGAAGTGTTAACCGGAATGGTAATCAGGACATTAGATGATAAAAAGGAAGCTGCAATGCGACTGCTTGACTTAGGTGTTCAAAATGTTGTAATAAAAGGCGGACATGATGAGAATTCCGATGAAGCTGTTGATGTTTTATATGATGGAAAGGAATTTACTTATTTTACAAGTAACCGAATTCCTACTAAAAATACGCATGGCACTGGCTGTACATTTTCGGCTGCACTTACAGCAGAAATAGCAAAAGGTGTAAGTCTTAATGAAGCGGTGTCGACAGCGAAAAACTTTATTCAGGCAGCAATTGAAGATGATTTAAAACTTGGTGGCGGGCATGGGCCAACAAACCACTGGGCTTATAATCGAAAAAGGGGTCGTTACTAAGTGGCAAGAATGGATGCTGAAATGTTAAGAGCGGCATTAAAGGTTTATTTTATTTTTGGAAGTACAAACTGTTTAAAAAATCCTGTCGATGTTTTAGAAGAAGCCATTGCTGGTGGGATCACTATTTTTCAATTCCGTGAAAAAGGAAAAGGTGCTTTAGAAGGCGCAAAAAAAGTAGAATTGGCAAAAGAATTACAAAAAATATGCCGTGAAAAAGGAATTCCATTTATCGTGAATGATGATATTGAACTTGCGGTAGAAATCGATGCTGACGGGGTGCATATTGGTCAAGATGATGAACCAGTTGAGAATGTTCGGAAACGACTTGGTAATAAAATTCTTGGAGTTTCCACACATTCTGTTGAAGAAGCAAAGGCAGCGATAGCCTGTGGTGCAGATTATTTAGGATTGGGTCCTGTTTTTCCCACTTCCACAAAAGAGGATGCAAAAGCAGTGCAAGGAACATCGTTGATTCAGGATTTACGGGCAAAAGGGTTTGACATTCCGGTTGTGGGAATTGGTGGAATTACCGTTAACAATGCTCATTCCGTCATGAAAGCAGGGGCGGATGGGGTAGCAGTGATCACAGCGATCAGCCATGCAGAGAAAATCACCGAAACAACCAAGTCATTAAGAAATAATGTATTATAAGCCGATTGGGGAGCCCCTAAGGGCGATGATTAGGCGTAGTTGCACTTATACGCTAGCAGAATTTATGGATATAAATTCTGATTAGCTAAAGATAAGCCATCCTGGAAATGTGACAGGTTGGCTTTTTTTTACCTATTTTTTCTTATTTGTGAGACTGCTCGAATATTTGCCAACATCTATAAAAGATGGTTCAAACAAATGTGCTTCATGGAGGAGATCAATTAATTCTTGTTGGTGCTTTTTGCTATTTTTGATGCGTTTTGCCCCTTTTTCACCAATAAAGTGCCGTACCGAATCGTTCGTCTCGAATCGTTTTTTATGGTTTGGTTCTTCATAAAGGACTTTAAACCAGGATTCTGTCTTTAGTTTCTCTATTTCTGTGTTTATTCGCTTTTTACTAGGGTTGGAACTTCTATCAAACAACATATACAAAAAGAATTCACCAATAAATTCAAATAAAAATGAAAAGAATCCTTCTAACATAATCTACCATCCTTAATTAGGATTTTTATCCATTATATATTCAAATTGAAAGAAATGGTAGAAAATCATATTTATTTACTTTTCAGAAAAAAATTGGTTTACTAAATAAGTAAATAATCAGGTAATGAGGTACTTTATGCTTAAAATAAAAAGGTATATCGGACAGTTTCACCCAATTGTATGGGTATTATTAATTGGAACGGTGTTAGCAAGAGGCTCTGCATTTATGACGCTCCCTTTTCTATCAATCTATCTATCTCGAAATATGGATCTTTCACCAATGATTATCGGGCTAACGGTTGGAATGAGCCCATTAATGGGAACGGTTGGTGGATTTATCGGTGGGCATTTGTCTGACCGATACGGCCGTAAGCGGGTAATGTTACTTTCCATTTTTACATTAGCAATCGTATTTTATTGTTTTACTCTAGCAAAAAGCCAAGGATGGTTTATCTTATTAAATGCCTTAAACGGACTTTGCAACTCTTTTTTTGAGCCAACAAGTCAGGCATTAATGGGTGATGTAACGGATCAGAAAAAGAGGATGAAAGTTTATTCGTTACGGTATACAGCCATAAATGTAGGTGCCTCGGTAGGGCCATTATTAGGCGCGTATTTTGCCAATCATTCAGCAAAATTATCATTTATTATAACGGCTTCTACTTATTTCATTTATGCAATTGTCCTGGTTTATTTTATGAATCGAATTGTGATCACTCCAAATGAACAAACGAAAAAAACTGTTTCCTTTCGTGATGCTTTTTCGATTGTAAAAAGGGATCGAGCACTTCGTTATCTAATTTTAGGGATAATTTTAGTGAATATCGGATATGTTCAAATTGATTCAAACCTTCCACAACATTTAGCACATACACTTAAGGATGGTGTGGTTATCTTTTCAATCTTATTATCGATTAATGCAATCATGGTTGTTATCTTACAAATGCCTATAAGTCATTTTGCTGAAAAATTCAAACCGATGCAAACGATGGTAGTTGGAGCAATACTGATCGCTGCCGGACTTACCGGTTTTAGCTTTGTTAATGGCTGGGTCATTGCGATTCTCTTTATTTTTCTTGTAACTCTCGGAGAAATTCTTATCTTTCCAGCAAATAGCATTCTAATTGACCAATTGGCTCCAGACCATTTACGGGGAACTTATTTTGGGGCAGGTCAATTCCGGAAAATTGGTAGTTTTGTCGGTCCGATCATTGGTGGTTACTTCTTAACTCATCTGGATGGTCAAAAGATGTTTTGGTTGATATCGATTATTACCCTGACAAGTATCTTTTTCTTTACAGTTGGAAATCGTGCACATGTGAAAAAATTGGAAACAAATGATGGGAGTACCATGTAGATCTCCTTTAAAAAATACTTGTTTTTAGCTCATTCATGAAAAACAGTGGGGCAAAAATCTATAGAGTAGTTTACCCTAGTTAAAAAAATAGCAACCCCCCCCATAAAATTTAAGCTATTTTCGAATGTATAGTTAGATTATGTTTAAAAGGGGACATCTAGATGTTACAAACAATAATAAAAAAGAGTCAAGCTAAGAAGATTGAAAGCAGCTATACAAGCATCAATTTTGCTGATGCATTTACGAAAGTAAAAAATAAAAGTGTTGAACAATTTGCTCACTTTAAGGAAACATATAAAGAAACGATGGAACAAAAACTACATATTATGCAAAAAATTGACGGAATTTCAATATGGAAAATTAATAGCAAGTTAAATCGTCTTGCTGTAAGAGGAATTTCAAACGAAGTTTTAAAAAAAGGCATCATCACGATCCCATTGCCTGCGAAGCAATCAATTGAACCCATTTCATCATTGCAAAAGACATTTATCGAAAAAACAATTGATGAATTAGAAGGCTTTGAAAACCTAAGATTAAGCCATTTCTACAACTACAAACCAACCTACATAGAAAAAAAGACATTAACCGAAATAACTAGATGGATTGAGATTGAAATCTCGGATCTATAAGGCATCTTTAGCCGAATGAGTGGTTAATGAAGACTACTTTTGAATGTTTTTTAACGAGTTTGGTCCTTCATAGAGTTGATGAAGGACCTTTTGCCTGCTCTATTAACGAGTTTGGTCCTTCATAGGGTAGATGAAGGCCCATTTGCTTGTTTTATTAACGAGTTTGGTCCTTCATCGGGTAGATGAAGGCCCATTTGCTTGTTTTATTAACGAGTTTGGTCCTTCATCGGGTAGATGAAGGCCCATTTGCTTGTTTTATTAACGAGTTTGGTCCTTCATCGGGTAGATGAAGGCCCATTTGCTTGTTCTATTAACAAGTTTGGTCCTTCATAAGGTTGATGAAGGACCACTTGCTTGTTTTATTAACGAGTTTGGTCCTTCATAAGGTTGATGAAGGCCCATTTGCTTGTTTTATTAACGAGTTTGGTCCTTCATAGGATTGATGAAGGCTCATTTGCCTGTTTTTTAAGTTTTTCTTCACATTCTCAGAACTACTTACACGAAAGTATTTTTTATTTAAACTGCAGTTTGCTAGAATAAGGTATAATACCCGCTATTTCACTAACAAAGCAGGTTACTAAAAACAGTGCGTGAAAGGGATTGAGGGAATGAAAGCAGTAATTGTAACGGAATTTGGTGGACCTGAATTTTTAAGATACGAAGAAGTTAGCATTCCTACAATAGAAAAAAATGAAGTGTTAATAAGAGCTGTTAAGACAAGCGTTAATTTTGCAGATATTAAATCTAGGTACGGCAAAAAAGGTGTTAAACTGCCGTTTATTCCTGGTATTGATGTAGCGGGATATGTTGAAAAAATAGGTTCAGATGTAGCCCACCTAAGAGTAGGACAAAGGATTATAGCATTTCCTAAAAATGGTTCATATGCAGAATACGTTGTGGCATCTGATCAATTAGTTTTTCCTATACCAGACGAATTGGATTTTAAAACAGCAGCAGCATGCCCCATTGTATCTTTTTTGTCGCATAGATTACTTTACAATATTGCTAGAATTCAAAAGGGCGAGTCGGTATTGGTTCATGCTGCCGCTGGAGGTGTCGGAACCACAGCAATGCAACTAGCAAAAATAATGGGAGCAGACAAAGTTATTGGTACCGTTGGGAGTAAAGACAAAATAAAAACTGCAGAAGAAAGTGGAGCTGATTATGTAATATGTTATGAGGAAGAAGATTTTGTAACAAAAGTTAATGAAATTACTAGTGGGAACGGCGCAGACATAATATTAGACTCACTCTCTGGTTCAGTCACAGAAAATAGTTTAAATTGCTTAGCTCCTTATGGGAGATTAATTCATTTTGGTAATTCAAGTGGCAAAGTAGGAAAAATTAAAACCGTTGATTTGCATTCTAGTTGTAGAGCTGTTCTTGGTTTTAGTTTAGGCACAACAAGGAAGCTAAAACCGCATTTATTAAAAGAAACTGCTGAAGAGGTTATTCCTTACTTGGTTAATAAGCAATTAAAGATAAAAATAGGCCATGAATATCCACTTAGTGATGTAGCGAAAGCGCATAATCTAATAGAAAAAAGGGTAAACAAAGGCAAAATAATCTTGAACATTGAATAGAAGAAAGCTAATTGAACCTTGCCTTCGTTTACGATAATTAATATAGTGAGGGATCACCAATCCTTTGTTGACAACAAAAAACGCTTGGATCGATTTTAAACTGCACCCCAACCTGGTGAGGTTGAGTCCAACAAGTGGTGTAGTTCATTGATCCGAGCGTTTTTATCTGTAAATGAATATTTATTTCAATAAGTAAACTTCTAGCTAATTACTCCACACATTTTTCATAAATGATTTGAATCTTTATTTACCTCAAAATATCTTCAATTCTCGTCAAAGTTTCTTCATTCAGCTTCACACCTGATGCTTTTACATTTTCCTCTAATTGCTCTGGCCGACTCGCACCGACTAAGGCACTTGCAACATTGCTTTGTCGTAAAATCCAAGCAAGGGCAAGTTGAGCAAGAGTTAGTTCGTTATTAGATGCAACCTCTTTTAACAATTCCACTTTATCGAGATTTTCATCTGTTAACAAGCCAAATAAATTTCCATACTTTTCTTGAGCTGCACGGCTACCTACAGGAGCTTCAGCCCCTTTTTGATACTTACCAGTCAATAAACCTTGTGCAAGCGGGGACCAGACCACTTGGCCGATTCCATGTTTTTCACTGACAGGAAGGACTTCTTTTTCAATGTAACGTTGCATCATGCTATATTGCGGCTGGTTTACAACGATCCGATCAAGGAGCTTTTTATCAGCAAGATGAACGGCTTCTGTGATTTGCTCTGCAGTCCATTCACTAACACCGATATAAAGTACCTTTCCTTGGCGTACCAAGTCGTCAAGAGCTCTTAATGTTTCATCAAGTGGCGTTTCTGGGTCAAAACGGTGGCAATAATAAAGATCAACATAATCTGTGCCAAGCCGTTTCAGGCTTGCATGACATTGTTCAATTACATGCTTACGGGATAGACCGCGATCATTCGGGCCATCGCCCATCGGCCAAAACACTTTTGTAGCTAGCACGTAGGAATCACGGACATATTTTTTAAGAGCCTTTCCGACAACAATCTCAGCTTCTCCGCGCATATAAACATTTGCGGTATCGAAAAAGTTAATTCCTAAATCATACGCTTTATCAATTGACGCTGCTGCATTCTTTTCCTCAACATAACCACCATATGTAAGCCAACTGCCAAGGCTAATTTCACTTACTTTTAACCCTGTTTTTCCTAAGCGCCGATACTCCATTTTAGTCCCTCCCTGATATTTCGTAATACAAAATAAAAATACTACATATCAGGTCGCTCTGTCCACATTTAACTAACTAATAAATAGGTTTTTAGTAAAAACTTTGAATTTTTCTATTTACCCTTGTGGAGTTTTTTCCTTTTTTTCAGAAAAGACATAATTGCAGTTCCGGTTAGAAAAAAAGCGAATAGGAACAATACTGCATATTCGGATATTTCCATTACTTGAAATGGATTTGATTCTTTTTGGACCAAACTAAATAATTTGGTCCCCATTACTATGTCGATAGAAATAATGAGTGAAAGTAATCCGAACGCTAATAAAAAAGACACAAAAAGCAGTTTCAACACAATCACCCTCAAGGGTTTGCCAATCGGCAAGTTTTCTATATAGTGTTTCGTACTTCACGTTCCTTATTCATTAAGAATAGCTGCTTTGTTTGGCTAAATAAAAATACAAGTTAAAAATTGGATAAAAACGAACGCTTTGGTTAGTCTAACCAATAATGGAAGTAAAAAAATGGTTGTTTAATGGAAAAATGAAGAAAAAAGCGGTCATTATTGGTTTAGTAGCAATATTATGCTTGGTTTGAAAGTGAGGTAGTGTTATGTCGATCTTGTCTAAGTTATTTAAGAAGCAGCAAAAACCCAATCAAGACAATTATCGGCAAAAGCAAGATCCTACGAAACCGGAAGAATTACCAATCCAGAGAGATTATATGGATAATATCACTCGAATAAAAGAAGAGTTAGGTAATAGTACGGATGTTGCCTTCAGAGAGTTTTTTCTCCAAAATTACAAAGGAGTCGCAGTTTATATTGATGGATTGGCTAATAACAAAATGATCAGTGACTTTTTTATGGAATCGTTATTGAAAAAACAAGAAGAAATTCATTCGGATTCTTTCCAATATATAGTTGATAAAGTAACTAGTCTAGGAAATATAAAGATAATCAGTAATTGGGATCAAGTATATGAAGCATTATTATCAGGAAATACGCTTTTCTTTATTGGCGGATATACTAAAGCAATTAACGTTGAAACAAAAGGATGGGATAAACGGGCTATCACCGAACCGTCAACCCAATTATCGATAAGGGGCCCGAAGGATTCTTTTATCGAAACACTTCGTACGAATACGGCTTTAATAAGGCGCCGAATTAAAAGCCCTAATCTGTGGCTCGAAATGATGCAGATTGGTACTGTGACCCAAACAGACGTTGGAATTATGTATATCAAGGGTATTGTAAATGAAAAAATTGTTACTGAAGTAAAACAAAGATTAAGTCGAATCAATATGGATTCAATCCTAGATTCGGGTTATATCGAACAATTGATAGAAGACCAAACGATGACATCATTTCCAACCATTTATCATACGGAGAGACCTGACGTCGTATCCTCACAGCTTTTAGAAGGAAGGGTGGCTATTTTTGTCGATGGATCACCGTTTGTACTTACAGCACCAGCTGTCTTTATTCAATTTTTTCAGGCTGCCGATGATTATTATGCTAGGTTCGATATAGCTACTGGAATTCGACTATTAAGGCTCTTATCTTTTTTTATTGCACTAGTTGGACCAGCCCTTTATATTGCAGTAACTACCTTTCATCAGGAGATGATCCCAACCACCATGGTGATTGCCATCGCGGCCCAACGCGAAAATGTGCCTTTTCCAGCATTTGTTGAAGCTCTAATCATGGAAATTACATTTGAAATTTTAAGGGAAGCAGGATTAAGACTCCCTAGGGCTGTCGGTCAGGCTGTTTCCATTGTAGGGGCACTGGTTATTGGCCAAGCTGCCGTACAAGCAGGTTTTGTTTCTCCTGTTATGGTTATTGTCGTTGCGACAACAGCAATTGCTAACTTTTCAACACCATCATTTGCGATGGCTATTTCAGCAAGGCTACTTCGATTTGTTCTCATGGGGCTGTCAACTTTTTTGGGCTTTTATGGAATTATGCTTGGGGTTATGTTTATGACCATTCACTTATGTTCATTACGCTCATTTGGAGTCCCTTATATGGCACCATTAGCGCCATTTAATTTTATGCATCAGCAGGACGCGCTTGTACGCTTTCCAGTATGGGCTTTAAAAAATAGGCCAGAATTGATTAGCAAAGGAAATCTAAGAAGGACAGGACCGGATCAGAGGCCCGAACCCCCTAAGCAAAATGACGAAGTTGCAACCGGTTCGAAAAAAGGTGATCAATCATGAAACAAACGATTGTTTTGGTTCTATTACTACTTAACTCGCTTCCATTACTTAGCGGATGTTGGAATCAAAAAGAATTGACCGATTTAGCCATCGTTATAGCGATGGGGGTTGATAAGGGGAAGGATAAACGTTTTGATGTAACATTCCAGCTTGTAAACCCAGGAAATGTTTCATCAGGGCAAAATGGAGGTGGTCAAGGGCTACCGATTGCTGTATATAAAAGTTCCGGAGATACATTAACCGAAGCAGCAAGAAATGCAACCAAAAAAATTTCACGGCGGTTATATTATGCACATGCAAATTTACTCGTTATCAGTGAAGAGCTTGCAAGAGAAGGAATATTGAATATAATAGATGCCCTCGAGAGGGATCCTGAATTTCGAACGACAACAGAAATGATTATCGCAAAGGATACGACAGCTGAGGAAGTAGTCACAACCCTGACGATTCTAGATAAATTGCCAGTTACTAAGATAACAAAGGAACTTCAAAATACTGAAAAAATGCTAGGTGAAAACATAGCGGTAAATATTGATGATTTTGTTGCTGGGCTTATCAGTACAGGAAAAAATCCAATTGTCAGTGGTTATATGGTATCTGGAGATAAACGTAAAGCAAGGAAAGCTGAAAATCTAACGCAAACAACTACAATGGCGTACCTTGAAGCGGATGGGTTAGCGTTATTTAAACATGGTAAATTGATTGGCTGGATGAAAAATAAAAAGGCAAGGGGAGTTGTTTGGGTCCTTAATAAAATAAAAAGCACGGATATAAATATCGATTGGAAAGGAAACAAGGCTGCGCTAAATATAACACCAATCAGATCAAAAACAAAAACTTCGGTTACATTTAAAAATGGGAAGCCCGCCTTCCAAGTACTAATAAAAGAAGAAAGTATAATTAGTGAAGTAAATACAGCCCTTAATCTAGACAGTCCTGATGAACTTCAAAAAATAGAAAAGAAAGTCGGAAGAGAAATTAAAAAACAAGTTCTTAGTTCGATAAAAGAAGCACAAAGGCAAAAATGTGATGTTTTCGGATTTGGTGAAAAGGTGCATCTAGCTAATCATAAACTGTGGAATAAAATGAAAAATAATTGGGATGAACTATTTGCAAGCGCAGAAGTAAGTGTAAAAGTGAAAGCATACAACCGTAGGGCTGGCGTTCGTAGAAATCCGTTTTGGGACGCAATGAATCAATAACCCTGAGAGAAAGGGGGAAGTTTACTTTATGGAAAAGGCCAAAATTAACGGAACACAATTATTTGTCCTCGTTGTATTGTTTGAAATGGGTAGTGCTCTTGTAGTCGGTCTTGCTACCTCTGCGAAACAAGATGCTTGGATTGCGGTAGTGCTCGGAATGGTGGGAGGTGCCGTTCTTTATTTAATTTACCATCGCCTTTTTATGTTTTACCCAGATATTCCTTTAACAAGTTATGTTCAAAAAATAACTGGAAAGTATATCGGGCGGTTCATAGCATTTTTGTATATTATTTATTTCATGTATGTTTCTGCGAGGGTGTTGCGTGACTTTGGTGAACTATTAACAACGACCATCTATTCAAGTACACCATTATTTATTATTAATACATTAATGATTCTAACTATAATCTATGCAATTCAAAAAGGGTTTGAAGTGATCGCGAGAGTGGGTGAACTTTTTTTTATCCTCGTTTACATACTGGCGATCGGAGGAGTGCTTTTAGTAGCCTTTTCGGGATTGGTCCATGTGGACAATCTTCGACCGATTTTAGAAAATGGTGTAATGCCCGTTCTGAAAATAACCGTTGGTCAAACCTTAACTTTTCCGTTTGGTGAAATGGTCGTATTTACGATGTTACTTCCGTATTTAAATGAGCCCAAAAAAGCAAAACTAGTTTGTTTGGGTGGGATTATTTTAAGTGGTATAAATATTACAATAACAACTCTCGTCAATATAGCTGTTTTAGGAGCCGATCTTTATGCACGTTCTCCCTTCCCGCTCTTAAATACGATTGGTAAAATTCAAATAGGGAATTTTATCGAAAGACTTGATGTTTTTTTCATGCTGTATTTAATGGTTGGAGGATTTTTCAAAATCACCATCTTTTTTTATGCAGCATTGGCCGGAACAGCAGACATATTCAAGTTTAAAAGCCAAAAAAAACTCTGTTTCCCAATCGGACTAATTATTTTATTTGCTTCAATGACCATCGCATCCAACTATGCTGAACACGCTAAAGAAGGACTAAAAGTTATACCAATTTATTTACACTGGCCATTTCAAATTATTATCCCAGCTATACTGCTAATCATTGCCTATTTCAGAAATAGAAAGAAGCAGCCACAAAACCAGAACCAGATTCAGAACCAAAACCAGAACCTGAACCAGAATCAGAATTAAAATTAAAACTATTAAAAACTAGGCTGTTAAACTACAGTCGTTATTGTTTAACGAGCCATTTTTAAAGTAGTAATAACGGCAATCATTACTCGAGTAATCCGAGAAACCAATGAAAATAAAATAAGCGGAGATTTTTCGGTTAAATGCAGAATGGAGCTCGTTTCGTGGTGTATGATATGCTCCCCTTTAGGTAGACAGATTAAAAAATAAAAATCTGTTTACTCAAGGGGAGTATTTATTTTGTCTAAAAGGTCTTATCCTGTAGAAGAAAAATTGAAGATATTAAGGGCGTGTGAGGAAGATAATTATTCAATTTATAAAATTGCATCTATCTATAAAGTGAACAAATCCACCATTATGGAATGGAAACACAAATTCGATAAAGATGGGATTGATGGCCTAAAAGAATCAACCAGTAAGAAAATGTACTCAAAGGAACTTAAGCTTTCAGCTATTAGAGATTATCAGTCTGGGGAATACTCTCTTCGAGAGATTAGCAGAAAATATGGACTCACTGATAAATCTACACTTAGTAATTGGATCAAGAAGTATAATAGTCATAGAGAAATAAAGGAAACGTCAAAAGAAAGGACGAGCTCTATGACTAAAGGGAGAAAAACTACTTGGGATGAACGGATTCAAATTGTGATTAATTGTTTGGGGAACGGTAAAGATTATCAAAAAACAGCTGAATTACATAATGTTTCTTACCAACAAGTGTATCAATGGGTTAAGAAGTATGAAAATGGTGGAGATGAAGCGCTTAAAGATAATCGTGGAAGGACAAAAGAAGAAGCAGAATTAACTCCAGAAGAGAAAATCAAGATTCAGTTTAAAAAGTTGGAAAGAGAAAATGAACGGTTACGTGCGGAGAATATGTTCTTAAAAAAGTTAGAGGAGATCGAAAGGAGGCGAAAGTAAGTCAAATCCGATTTGAGGATAAGTACATCGCTATTCAGGAGCTTCACGAGAAAGAGAATTTAAGCATTAGTTTACTTTGTGAAATTGCGGGAATTGCACGTTCTGCATACTATAAGTGGCTTAATCGTACTCCTTCTTCCCGAGAAATACTAAATAAAGAAATCATTAAGGAGATGAAAATTCTCCATGAAAAGGTTGATAGTACCTTCGGCTATCGTCAAATGACCCTTCATATGAATAGAAAGTTTGAAGAGAAACTTAATCATAAAAGAATATATCGACTAATGAAAGTAGCTGGCTTACGCTCTGTCATTCGGATCAAGAAAAAACAATATAAAAGCACTACACCTCAACAAGTGGCAGAAAACATATTAAATCGGGAATTTACCGCGGAAAAACCAAATGAGAAATGGGTTACAGATGTAACAGAATTTAAGTATGGCCAATCAAAGAAGGCTTATTTAAGTGCAATTCGTGATCTTTATGATGGATCAATTGTAAGTTATGTTTTAGGACATTCCAATAATAATCAACTTGTATTCAAGACGCTTGACCAAGCTACAGTACTATTAGATGGGGAACATCCACTTATCCATAGTGATCGTGGGTTCCAGTACACTTCAAAAGGATTTAAGCGTAAGATAGACGCGGTAAAGATGACACAAAGTATGTCACGAGTTGGTCGGTGTATTGATAATGGACCAATGGAATCTTTTTGGGGAACACTGAAATGTGAGAAGTATTATTTACATCAATATCAGACATTTGAGGAACTTTCTCTTGCGATAGATGAATACATCCATTTTTATAATTATGATAGATACCAAAAACGATTAAACGGCCTTAGCCCTATGGAATATAGAGCTAAAGCCGCTTAAATCTTTTTTATTATTTCCACTGTCTACTTGACAGGGGGCAGTTCAGTATAAGCGGAGGTTTTCCGGTAACGCAATGCAAAGCCCCTCATTTTCGCGGTTTTTGAGTAAATAGGCGGAAACTCTCCGTCTATTTAAGCCTATTTTTAAGCCAATTTTTTAATTAAGAGGAATTCTTCCGTCTATTAACAATTCAGACAGGTATAAAATATTAACATTTACCTTTAACAGAGACATCCATGCAAAATTTTTGGTATATCTATGAATGAAATAACAGTTATCCACAGTTATTTCAGGGTAGAGCTAAAAAATAAAAAAAAACGGCAGTTAACCTGCCGTAGTTTTCAATTTGGTTCAGTTTGACTACCTGTTCGATTTGCATTTTCCTTATACATCGGTAAAACAATATGAACGGATGTCCCTTGGTTTAATTTGCTTTCAAATTGAATCGTTCCATTATGGGACTGAACTATTTTAAAGCTAACCGTTAGGCCTAAACCTGTACCTTTTTCTTTTGAAGAGTAAAAAGGTTCGCCGATTTTTTCTAAGCGTTCTTTAGAAATGCCGATTCCAACATCTTTTATTGCGATGGAGATTTTGTCCTTTTCTACCTTTTCAATTAATACTTGGACTTTTTGTCCGCTAGTTGAAGCCTCGATCGCATTTTTAATAAGGTTGATAAACAGTTGTTTCAATTGATTTGGCTCACACTCAATCCATAGTTCCTGCTGTGCGGAATGAGAGTCAATCTGAATATTATACAAATTTGCTTCTGTATTTAACAGTGAAATAACATCAAACATAATTTTTTTAATATCGGCTTTTTGGAATTTCAAGTGCTGAGGTTTCGCTAAGAGTAATAATTCGCCAACAATATGATTAATTCGAGTTAATTCATCCATCATGATTGTATAGTAAAACTGGTGCTTTTGGTCTTCCACTTGTAAGAGCTGAACAAATCCGATTAATGAGGTAAGCGGGTTACGGATTTCATGTGCAACACTTGCTGATAATTCCCCCACTACTGATAGCTTTTCCGATATCCTTAGCCGTTCCTCGGTCTGCCTTAATGTGGTAATATCCCTTCCGTAACCAATAATACCTGCAATTTTTCCATCAACAATGCTTGGTAAGAACGTGCATTGTAAAATAATATTTTTGCCTGTTTTATGTGGAATATTAATTTCGTACATAACTGGTTTTTTATCGATACTGACAGTAGCTATCTGCTGCATAACAGTTTCCTTGTATTGTTCAGGTAAAATGTGGCTGATATTTTTACCGATTATTTCTGCAGACACATAACCAGTGATTTGTTCAAATTGCGGATTTAATTTTATGATGGTTCCGTTTAAATCTACCATATAAACCATATCTAAATTATATTTAAATAATGATTTATATTGTTGTTGACTTTCTTCCAACTGTTTTTTAACAAAAATTCCTTCAGTAATATCCCGCCCAATGATGACTAAACCTTGGCGGCTTCCATCCGAATAATAAAGGGGTATTTTAATGGTATCGAAGGTTTTGAATGTTCCATTTGTCAGCGGAATAATTTCTTCAACACGAGTATTTTTCCCATTCTTCCATGTTTCCGCATCAGACTCTACACAATTTCTAAAGGAATCTCTATAAAAATCTGTATACTCGGCTAATTCGGAGTCCTTTTTCCCTCGATAATCAATATGTTCAAGCTGGAATAGCTGCAACACAAATTTATTGGCTTCAATCCATCTTCCTTCGCCATCTTTAAAAACAACGATATCTACCATGGAATTAATCAATGTAGAGAGCCGTTTTTCATCTTGCTTGGAAGTACTTAATTCTTCTGTTTTTCGTATAAACGAATAAAATACAGCTCCAGTGACAACTACATAAAAAATCTCTTTCAATCTTTCGACAAAGAATTCAAATGGTGCAGGGGTAAGCAGATGAACAACATAATTGGTTCCATATATCCATATGAAACTTGCGATGAAGTAAAAAATTAATAACCTTCTTTTCTTCATGAAAAACTCCCGTTCTTTTTACAAGGTTATGTTAAACATAATCTATTGATTTTTGGACCATTCACGCTTTAGTGAGGATATGAGTCAAAAATCGCATTTACCAAATAGGATAATTCACCAATGACATATGCAATGTTTATCATTTCTCTAGTGATAATAAAATACTTAAATTCTATAGTACAGGATTGCCCACTAGTTTGAAATAATAACAACGATAAAATTAATATTCTATTTTTTAAAAAAGTCGCAAGTATAGCTAAAATAATAGTGAACTCCACTTTTGTTGGTCTTATTCCAAAAGCCTTCCCAACGGTTTAAAAATAAAATCAATCAATTCAGTAGGACCAGGTAAATCAGGAAAAAGGAATAAGAGGGTAGCCAATAGCCATCCAAAAGCAGTCAAAATAATAAACGCTCCTTTTTCTTTTTTTTGCTCCTTTTTGATTTTTGGCCATTGGTATAGCACGATAAAAAGAATTATTAAGCTACTTGAAATTACTGGGCCCCATCTCATTATTTCAGCACCTCTTTTTGAGGATTATTGGATAGGACTGAATTCATTCCTTGTCTCCGTATTTTGATATTCGCTTCAATCGTAACCTCAAGGGTTGGGAAAATTTCATTCCACCGATATTTTTGTTTTGCCCATTCTTTTGGATATTTACGATGGAAAGCATCTGCGAATCCAAAAATATCAGCATTCATTTCCTTTTGCACTTGTGCTAATGCCTCGTTTGCTTTGTTTTTAATTTGTTTATTTATTTTCTCTTCAAGTGGTTTTACTATCTCTGGCCGCGCCATATCTAAATTGGTTGTATTTTGAATGATATCTGTATCCGCTACTGCATGGAGTTTGATTTTCCATTTACCATTCACAATTTTGGGAATTAATTTTGTATTTGCCCGTAATATATTCATTGAAACATATCCACCACCTCTGACTTTAGGCTTAACAGTAATGGTTGCTATCCTTACTTCGTCTCTAAACCATAGGACTCCCCTTGTTATTGAGTCATCAATTCGACCGATCATTTTCCCTTTAATAAAGATAGCCGTTCCGGTGATATAGGCGATAGATTGATTTTTTTCTCCCTGTTCTGGTGGAAGAATTTTTATCCAAGGAATTGCACCAGCTTGAGATTCGCTGATTAACATTTGTGAAAAGTCTTTTGCTGTTATCTCCATCCCAATTTTGAACGATCCAAATTCCCGTAGGACTTCAGATATGTCACGTTCAAGGGGTGGAATAAGATTTAATATTTCCTTTGTCTTTTGTTCACTGACAAATAGCTGGGCACGTTCTCGAAGCTGTGGATGTCGCAGGATGAAATCGACTTGGGGGGCAACACCATTCTTTGCAAGCTCTTCATCGAAAATAAATACTTTACAGTGCCCCCAAAAAATATGTCGAGGGATTTTTTCTTGAAGTTTAGACATTGCATCAGCAATTGTTTTTCCATCAGCCGATCGCACCAATGTCTGTACCGAGCCACCCCCCCCACTACCACCTTCAACTCCCTGTTGACTGCTTTTTCCTTTTGGAATAAATACGAGGACAGACAACTCGATAGATCCATCTGAATTTCTATCAACTCCAGCAGCTGTTACAAGTGCTAAATCGTTCACCTCTTGCCTGTCCCAACAACCTGTTAACAACAAAACTGTAAATAATAAGAGTAGGGGAATTATTATTTTTGGCAAAAGGTTCATCCTGTCATTGATCCTTTCTTTTGGTTAATTTTGTTTCGAATCAATGCAATACTGAGTAGCATGATTGGAATTCCGACCTGAAAAGATAAAAAGTAAAAGGCAGCAGATGTACTTAGAAAATGAGCTAATTCCTGCAAGTTCGGTGCAGACCATGCTCCGAATAGGATTAATAAAAATCCGATCGGTAAAACAATGGGTCGAAAATCTGAAAGCTTTACCAATTGGGCAGTACCAAGAACAAGTACATAATAAAAGACCGTTATTTTAACAAATGTTCCTGCTACCCATATCGCCATTACAATGGATTCAAGATGCTCTAAAAAATCAGCAACACTAATGTATCTTGCAGCAATCATTACTGGATAAGTCAATTCAGCCGTCAAATTCCCAAATAATAAAAGTGTTGTGAAATTCGTCAAAACCATTAAAAACATGACACTAAAAACAGAAATAAATCCCCATTTCATCCCTTTTTCTTTGTCAGTTAAGTATGGAAAGAAGAAGGAGACAAGAATAAATTCACTAAACCAGCTTTGTGGAACAACAGAACCTCGAAACGAAGATTTCAGTCCGCCCTCCATGATCGGAAACATATTTTGGATGTGTAAATCTTTTAACAACAATACGAAAATGAACAGATAGAGGAGGCACACGACTGGAACAATAATTTCAGAACATCTGCCTATGACTTCAAGCCCTCCGAAGACAGCAAAGGAGCAAACAATGACCATACTTCCTAATATGACCAACATGGGAGTATGAGGAAGAAAGGTTCCTGCGACAAATTCTCCATACTCAAGGACTATAATTCCTGTCACATGTAAGTAATAAAATAAAATAACAGCTCCAATCAATTTTCCTAGATATTTGCCGAGAATAAGCTCGCTGTATTCAATGAGTGTTTCATTTGGATAAAGTTTATGGAGCCTGTAAGCTAAAAATACGGTTAGAAAACCGATAAGAGAAGCCCAAATCGGTGAAATCCACAAGTCCTGCTTTGCATTTTTCGCAGTAATTGCAGGCACTAATAGCAAAACAGTTGCCATTATGGCTGGATTCATCATAATTGCCATTTGTGTAGCGGAAATTTTCCCGCGTTCAATCATCTTTTCCACATCTCCTAGTCAGTGCCTTTAGATGGATCTGGTTTTTGTCCGTTCGGTTGCCGATATTGATTGTAGTTTCCTGTTAAACGTGGTCTTGTTTTAAGTGACCACCACGGGGCTCTAACTAGAACATCTTTCATTTCAGAACCTTTCATTGGAGCCATAGGTGATAGATAGGGTACGCCGAATGATCGTAGTGTACTTAAATGAATGATTATGGTGATAAGGCCAAGCATGATCCCGAGTAGACCCAGTGTTCCGGCGAGGAACATGATGGGAAAACGGAGCATACGGATGGCAATTGCTGCATTGTACCGAGGTATCGCAAACGAAGCGATTCCGGTAATGGCAACGACCATAACCATTGGTGCTGATACGAGTCCTGACGAAACGGCAGCTTGACCAATTACTAGTGCTCCAACAATACTAACTGCTGAACCTACTTGTTTTGGTAAATGAATTCCTGCCTCCCGTAATGCCTCAAATGTTATTTCCATAATTAATGCTTCAATTAGAGCCGGAAACGGAACTTCTTCACGCGACTTTGCTACGCTTAACAATAGGGTCGTTGGAACCATTTCATGGTGAAAAGTTAGAATAGCAACATAACTAGAAGGGAGAAGCAAAGCAATCAGTAAAAAAAAGTAACGTAACCAGCGGATTAATGTTCCAATGATAAACCGTTGATAATAATCCTCCGCAGACTGAAAGAGTGAATAGAGTGTTGTCGGTGCAATAAGTGCAAAAGGTGTACCATCAACCAAAATAACAACGCGACCTTCAAGCAAGTTAGAGGCAGCCACATCTGGTCGTTCTGTATTTAGGATCTGTGGGAAAGGCGAGAATGAATTATCTTCAATGAATTCTTCAATATAGCCGCTTTCTAAGATACCATCAATTTCAATCCGATTTAATCGATTATTCACTTCATCAATCAACGATTGATCAGCAAGTCCTTCAATGTAAAACAAAGCAATTTGCGTTTGACTATAACGTCCGACACTTAAAGATTTTATCTTAAGTTTGGGGCTCTTAATTTTCCTTCGCAAAAGAGTAGTATTGACTTTTAGTGTTTCTGTAAAGCCATCCCGTGGACCACGGACAACAGATTCAGCTATTGGCTCTTCAATTGAGCGTTTTTCCATTTTGGCTAACCCTGTTACGATGGCTTTCGCTTGACCATCAATTAGAATAACAGGGTTCCCCGCTGAGACTTGTTGGATGATTTCTTGAAAAGTATTAGCTTGGGTAACCTTTGAAACCACTATTTTCTCACTAAGTACTGTTTGTATATCAGAAAGATTCAAAATATCTTGTTGCATAAGCGGGGTAAGTACGCTTTTATCAATCTCCTCAGTATTAGACATCCCTTCAATATAAAGGAGACAGGCTTGTGTTCGATGACCAATTAAAAATGAACGAAATACCACATCGGAACAATCTGAGTAGATTGTTTTTAATACTTGTTCATTCTCAAGTAGAATCCCTGAAAGTCGGTCTTGTTCTATTGGCTGTTTTATAGAAGCGTCCTGTTGTTCTTGGACAGTGTTATCAGGATTGAATTGTGATTTTCGTAACTTTTTCCGCAAGTTCATTATGAATTCCTCATCTTATGTAGTGGTAGCAATGTGAATTAACATAAAATACCTTTTTGGTTCTCTTTTAGTATGATTTCCAAATGGTTTTTTTAACCAAAATAATCGATTGGAACAGTTGATATTTTTTGTAAACCCCAAAATGTAAATTGTATAATAAAGGTAATGGGCTTTTAGAGAGGGGACACTAATAAATGGAAAAAGTAAAAAAGGGAACATTTAAGAAAAGAATGGTACTAACGCTGAGTATTGTAAGTGCAATTGGTCTTATATATATTGGAATCTTACAATTTAAAATTTATCAGTACAGCCATAAGGAAGTTCCCAAAAATGCTAGCTATTTAATTATTCTAGGAGCTAGAGTCAAAGGTACCATCCCGTCATTGGCCCTTAAAAGTCGAATTAATGCAGCAACAAAGTATTTAGAGGTAAACAAAGATACTATTGTTATTGCATCAGGAGGTAAAGGCCCAGGAGAAAAGATTTCTGAAGCAGAATCTATTAAAAAAGAGTTACTAAAAAGAAATATAAATGAGTCGCGAATCCTTATGGAAAATCGCTCAACAGATACATATGAAAATATAAAATTTTCAAAAGCATTTATACCCAAAACGGCAAAAGTTGGGGTTGTAGTAACCAATGGTTTTCATGTTTACAGGTCAATTATAATAGGAAAAAATCAAAACTTAAATTTAGAGGGTCTTCCTGCAAAGACACCAAAACAGGTTCTTGTACAGCTATATATTCGCGAATACTTGGCACTAACAAAATACTTTTTGACAAGATAGTCTTGGGATAAGTTAGGTGTTTTTATATTAATGAAATTTTTAAAATTATTGATTTCCACAGAAAAAAGCCCATCACCGTTATACCTATGATGGGCTTTTTGATCATATAAGATTTGTTAATTAAAGGTTATTCTGCTGCAATGAAGGAAATTTCAATCAAAACAATTTCCGAGCGGCTTCCAATCCGAAGAGGTGGCCCCCAAAAACCAAAACCAGAAGAAACAATCGTATGAAGCTGATTTTTTTGCAAGTAACCCCAATCTAATTCAAATAATTTCCGAGTGAAGAGGTGGTTTGGCGCTAATTGCCCGCGATGGGTATGGCCCGATAACAGTAGATCCACATGGTTCTTTTCTGCTTGTTTGATTTCAGTAGGTTGATGGTCCAACATGATTATTGGAACTGCTGGATCAACGTTAAGAAGTAATTCTTCAATGGATAAGCGATCTCGATCGGTTTTATCTTTCCGCCCTGCCAGATAGAAGGAGTTATCTATCTCTATTAATTGATCCTGCAAGATTACAATGCCGTTTCGCTCCATTTCGGTTACAAACCTTGATATTCCTCCGCCGTAATACTCATGATTTCCGAGGACGCCATAAACGCCTAATGGTGCTGATAGACCCTTCATAACTTCGCCCATATTCTTCGAGATAAATGGCTCTGGATCATCATCAATAATATCTCCTGGCATAAGGATAATATCTGGCTGTAATGCATTTACTTCCTTAACAAGTCGCCGGACATGTGATAAGCCAGAGAGTAGACCGAAATGCATATCAGAAGACATAACAATCCGAAGCTGTGAGTGTTTGCTTACATGCTTTGGGATAACAAGGGAATAAGTACTAACTGCTGGGCTGTACGCATTATATGTTCCATAAATGAACAGAAGAACAAAGAGTGTTAGAACAACGAAACCAATCCAAATTATGATCGAATGGAATGATAGCCCTTCAATTTGGAGAAACCATCCTAATAAATCAGCAATAGGAAGGATCAAAATAGAATATTGAAGGACAGCAAACCAATAGGATCCAAGTACTTTAAAAAAAGTCCATTTTTTCATGAAATGAGCTATTACATATGCATAAGAGAGAATCCCTATAAACAAACCAAAAAGCCATTTATGTTGGAGGCCCATTATCGTATGTAGCCAAACCCAACCATTCCACCCAATATAAAAAGTAAGAGCCGAATAGATAAATAGAAAGATGATTATGCGCAAAACAATTCGTGGTTTCATTGTATCTCCTTTTGTGAGTACACTCAAAGGTATAAAGTCGAAAAAATAACTTTTTAGGTCGAGTACTTCATGGAAGAAGGAGTATACCAAAAGAAATAATGTAGAGGAATTTCCTTTGCAATTATTTACGAGGCGATACCCATTTTTGCTACTCTACATAACTTGCGGAAAAAGAATTATAACCTGTCATCTTCCCAAAGTTTATAATAATACTCCTCAAGTTCTGGTTCATTGCTTTCGCAAATTTCTTCCATATCAATCCCGATTAATATTAAATTAGTAATCATCGTAAGTTTCCTCCTATTTTGTTAAAAATTTATGATATTTGTAAATTTTAACAAAACAGTGTAGGAATTGGAACCTAAACATTTAGACTTTTTTATTCAAAAAGCGACATAGAAAAGGCGATAAAGTGCAGATAAGATCATTTTTTAGTCGGATAGTTTTCCTGTTTTATCGAAATTTATTTGTCGAATTCCCAAGCCAATTTTAAAGAGTCGATTAAATAATCAACAATGTACTCAATTTCAAGGTTATCGATCGTCAACTTGGAGTGGTGAACCGAATAGCTCTCTTGTCTTTTATAGAATAATTCTTCGATTTCCTTCAGTGAAAGTCCCTGAAGAATAGGCCGGCTATCAATTAGTATGTTCAACCGCTCTTTCCATGATTCCCAAGACATATCAAGATAAATCACAACACAATTAGCTAAACAAATATCTCTAACTTCCTTTTGTAAAAAAGCCCCGCCACCAACTGAGATAATTTTTAATTTTTGGCTGCTAAATTGTGAAATTAAACTTTTTTCCTTTTCTCGAAATGCCTTTTCACCAATGGTTTTAAAGATTTGCGTAGTAGGCATCTGGTAGATATTTTCGATTTCTTTATCTATATCAATAAAAGTTCTAAATAATTTTTTTGCAACAAGTTGTCCGATAGTGGTTTTACCAACACCCATAAAACCGATAAAAACGATGCTTTTTTCTTGAAGTGAGCTTTTTGTATTTACCATTTTAAGTAAGGCACTTCCTTATAGTAATGTCTAGTTTAGTAATAGGATTATTTTAACATAGGTTTAGTAAAGGGGGAAAATAACATGAAGAAATTTCTAATGATTAATGATTAAGGGAGAGGAATTTTCGAAACGATCTAAAGAGTAAGGCTTTACCCGTGCCCGCCAGATTTCTTTTTAAAGAATAAGTTAAGGATAGAGTTCAAAAAAAAGGTTTAAACAAACTAATGGTCACTATGAATCTCCCATAGTGACCTAACTTTAACATCATCCAGATATTGAATTTGATTGCGGGGTTTGAATGGATTCTGGAACACGAAGAAGGATAAAGCCACCAATTAGGAATAAGATAATCAGGCTGAATACTCCACTATTGGTATTATGTGTTATTTGGGCAGTAAATCCTACTAAAAAAGGACCAAGGATTGCTGCAAATTTATAAAAGATGTTGTAAAATCCAAAAAACTCATTTGCCGATTCTCTTGGAACAAGCCTTGCGAAGTAAGCACGACTAAGCGCTTGGATTCCCCCTTGTGAGGATGCAACCATCATTGCTAGAATCCAAAAATCTAAAGTAGTTTTTAAGAAATAAGCGTATATGCAAATGATGATATAAACAGATATCCCTACAAGTAGCATTGTTTTTGTCTTGAATTTCTCCGCTAGGCGTCCATATAAAATGGAGAAAGGGGCAGCAACAATTTGTGTGGCAAATAAAATAATAAGAAGATTGGTTGAAGTGATTCCAAGGTCGGAACCGTAACTTGTTGACATGGTAATAATGGTATTAACCCCATCAATATAAAAGAAATAAGCAAGTAGGAAAAGAAATAGGGGGCGATATGCTTTAATATGTTTCATGGTTTGGAGCATACGTTTAATGCTATTTGTTACGGGTTTTGGTTCTCGTTCAATATAATAAACCTGGTGAACATTCTTAAGCATGGGAATGGTGAACAAACCCCACCAAAGAGCAGTGATTGCGAATGATGCTTGACTTGCAACGGTTACAGATAAGGGGATAACTTTTTGTTGGGCTAGAATTATTAGCACGATGCTTAACAAGAAGGGAATAGTGCTTCCAACATAGCCCATCGCAAACCCTCTTGCTGATATTTTATTCATGCGTTCTTCACTGGAAACATCAACCAGGAAAGCATCGTAGAAAATATTGGCCCCAGCAAAACCAATGACGGTTATCATATAAAAAAGTAAGAGAATAACCCATTGATTAGTGGGAACAATCGCAAGCAATGTCGTAAAAACGATTCCAAGGGCAAAGAAAAAGGTGAAAAACTTCTTTTTAAACCCTTGGTAGTCTGCAACAGTTCCAAGAATTGGCGCACAAATCGAAACCAGGAGTGTCGCAAGTGAATTTGCATATCCCCAATAGGCTGTCGAAGTGGATGCTTCGATTCCAGCTTGTGTTGCTGCATTTTTAAAAAATAATGGAAATACAGCTGTTGTGATCAGTAAAGAATAGGCTGAATTTGCCCAATCATAATAAGTCCAGCTTTTTTCTTGCTTAGACATCTTTTTCAATGGCTAGCCTCCTATTAAATTCAATTCATATGGGTAATTCCCATAAAAATAGGGTCTATTGGCAAACATCCCTTTTGATCATAGGTTTCTGTTTATAACTATTTTACTACAGGAAAAAAGAAATAGAAGGTTTTATCTGAATTATTAAAATAGTAAGAACGTCAAAAAAATAAGTAAAGGAGAAAATCCCCTTTACTTATTTATAGAACACTTTATCTATATTGAATTTCGCATGGAGTTTATTAATAATGTAGGTTTCATAAATTTCCCGATCCATCGCGTCTTCGACAACACAAACAGCAATGGTAAATACATCATCACGATTCTGTTTGATAGGGGATACAGTATCTTCAAAATGCTTCTTAACTCTTGGTCGTAATTTTCTTGCTTTACCAACAAACAAAAGTTCATCAACATTATTATAAAACAAGATAATTCCACCTTTATCCCTAGGGATTTTGTGGTAGTCTGTAAAACCATACACACTGCTTATTTCCGATTCAACACGTTCTCCCAGTTGTCTTTGTTTAGTAATGACAACATCAGGAGTTGGTATTTCAATTTTAATCATTCTAATCACATCCTATTCCTATTCTTGGACTATGGTATCATACTTTCTTAAAGAAAATCCACTTATCATGGATTTAATTCAAGGGAAATAAAATGTAGGATCCCCAATAAAAGAGCAGCCTTTTAAATCAGGCTGCTCTTTTGAATGCAAATTTGCTAATTGTATAAAAAATTTCTCCATAGAAATTGTTCTATTTCTACAGAAAGGTAGGTTTAGTATAAAACCTAGCTAGCTTTTGTTAGAGATTTCTTTTGTTGGTTGGATTTTAGTTTCATATATACTGGGATTCCAATAATAGCAATTCCAATTGACAAGAACGCGTCGATAGGGGAATTGATGAATGTGCTTCCAACGATATATAGTGCACCAACCACCGCAACAATTGGTGTAAATGGATATAATGGTACTTTATAGAGACTTTTAGCACCAATATCTTTTTTACGTAATAAGAAAACAGCTAAAAAGGCTAAACCGTAAAACAAAAAGACAGAAAACATTGCAATATCGGAAAGTCGATCAGGATTTCCAAAAAGCATCATAAAAATAGCAATTACAAGTTGAGAGAGGGTTGCCCCAATTGGTGTTTTAAACTTTGGATGGACTGTGGATAATGCTTTTGATCCAGGAAGGATCCCATTACTGGCCATTGCAAAAGGAATTCTTGGAAAAGTTAAGATTTTTCCATTTAAGCATCCAAAAATGGAAACCATTATTCCAATCGTTATGATATTTCCACCCATTTTTCCAAATAGAAGCGCAGCTGCAGTACTTGCTGCATTTGGTCCTAATGCAACAATCTTACTAGCAGGTAAAACATGAAGCATAGCGATATTGACGGTTAAGTAAGCGACAATAACAATGAGAATACCAGAAATAATTGCTCTAGGAAGTGTTTTGCTTGGATTTTTCATTTCTCCAGCTATATAACCAACGTTCATCCAGCCATCATATGCGAAAAGAGTTGCTAAAATAGCGGCACCCATGCTAAATGATTGATTCACGCCACTCTCCATGTTAAGGATGTGCATGTCCCCATTAAAAATACCAAACGTTGCGATTAATATAATAGGAATTAATTTTCCAATGGTGGCGATGTTTTGGATAAAACCACCGTATTGCGTACCTAATAAATTCATGAAACATAAGAAAAGGATTGTTATAATTCCAATAATAATTTTACTATTTTCAGAAAATCCGAAAAAACCAGCAACAAGAGTACCGAAATATAAACTTAGGGCGCCCATGATCGCTGGCCCATAAACGAGGGTTTGCACCCAACCACATAAAAATCCCCAAAACTTTCCGTAAACCTCTTCAATATAAACATAAAGCCCACCTGTTTTTGGAATCTTAACGCTCACCTCTGCGATTGTTAATCCGCTGGCAAGAGTGATAATTCCACCTATAATCCAAGCCCAAAGGGCAATTGTAGAATTACCAGTTGCTGCAATTACAATTCCAGGTTTCATAAAGATCCCGGATCCAATAACAGTACCAACCACTAAAGATGTAGCAACAGAAAAACCAATATTTTTCTTTAAATGTGCGTTATTCCCCATGTCCATCCTCCGTGTACAAATGTATTTTTTGTATAAATGGATTATAACACAATGCTTTCTTAGAATAATTTTTTAGAAAATTTAAATTTTTATAGATTGCTAATTGGAAACGGAAAATAGTAAATTTAGGTATTTAATTCGTAGATTTACGACCAATCATAAAAATAGATAATAGAAAAGCTGCCGAGATAAAGGCAGCTTTTCACCATTATTTTTGATAGACAGGTTCATTTCCTTTTACTTCATTTAGGTATTTTGCAGCTTTTTCGTTATCAAATTGTTTTTCCCATTTGGACATAACCACAGCAGCAAGGGAGTTACCGATAACATTTACAACGGTCCGGGCCATGTCAAGGATCCTGTCAATTCCAGCAATAAAGGCTAGCCCTTCAATCGGTATGCCAACGGAGCCTAATGTAGCTAACAATACAACGAAGGAAACACCTGGAACACCAGCAATTCCCTTAGATGTAATCATTAGAACAAGCATAAGGGAAATCTGCTGACTAATTGAAAGATGGATACCATACATTTGAGCAATAAAGATAGCAGCCAAAGCCTGATAGAGAGTCGATCCATCAAGATTGAACGAGTAGCCAGTTGGAATCACAAAGGAAGCAATTGCTTTTGGGCAGCCGAATTTTTCCATTTTTTCCATGATTTTTGGAAGTACAGTCTCAGAGCTTGAGGTAGAGTAGGCTAGTACAAGTTCATCTTTTAAAATCCGAATCATATCAAAAATATTGACCTTAATTATTTTTGCAGTAAGGCCAAAAACAACTAAAATAAAGAAAATCATTGTCCCATATACGGTAATAATTAATTTGCTTAATGGTATTAATGAAGATACACCAAACTGTGAAACAGTTACTCCGATTAAGGCGAATACGCCAAATGGGGCGAACTTCATAATTTGATTGGTTACGTAAAACATTGCCTCTGCAGTACCTTGGAAAAAATGCAATACAGGTTTGCCTTTTTCTCCAATTGCTGCCACCCCTAGACCAAAGAATACAGAAAAGAAAATAACAGCAAGCATGTCGCCCTTCGCAAGGGAATCAAAAAGGTTCGCTGGTACAATATTGATAAAAGTATCTGCAAAGCTATGATGCCCAACTTCTTTAGTTGTTGTGATATAACTTCCAATGTCTCCTTTTGTTAATTCTCCCATGTTAATGCCTGTTCCCGGATGGAAAATATTAGCGGATGATAAACCAATAATAATAGCAATAGTAGTAATAATTTCAAAATAGAGAATCGTTTTTCCGCCTAATTTTCCTAGCTTTTTAATGTCCCCAACTCCTGCGACACCAACAATTAGACTTGAAACGACAATAGGTATTACAATCATTTTTATAAGACGGATAAAAATCGTTCCGATTGGTTGTAAATATATTTGGACGGAAGGGTTACCATAAAAAATTGCCCCCACAACAATCCCGAGAATTAAGCCAATTAATATTTGCCATGCTAAACCAAATTTTTTCAAAAAAATCAATCCTTTCTTTTGCTAACAACTCCGTTGCATTATGTATCATTTTATTTTGAAATATTCATATTAACAATATATAATTTAGATAATAATCATCTCAATTTGAGATAGAATGAGGAAATGATGGAATTACGACAATTAAAATACTTTATCGAAGTGGCGAAACAAGAGCATATATCTATCGCCGCGGAAACACTACATATCGCACAATCAGCAGTAAGTCGACAGATTAGTAATTTAGAGGCTGAATTAGGAGTCCAACTCTTACAAAGGGAGGGTCGGAATATTAAATTAACACATATTGGCAAACTGTTTGCCGAACAAGCAGTTATTTCATTAAACGCTATTGCCAACGCCAAACAATTAATAGACGAATATGTCGACCCTGAACGAGGGACGATACGAATTGGGTTCCCATCTAGTTTAGCAAGTAATACTCTTCCAAGGATTATTAAGGCTTTTAAGAAAGAACACCCTGATGTTCGCTTTCATTTACGACAGGGAGGGTACGATTTTCTAATAGAAGGAATTAAAAAAAGGGAAATTGATCTAGCCTTTATCGGGCCTATTCCGAAATTTGATTCAAATATTCACTCCGATATCCTTTTTACGGAAAATTTCGTTGCCTTACTACCGAATAATCATCTGTTAGCAGATAAAGAAACTATTTCATTATCCCAGTTAGAAAAAGAGAGATTTATATTATTTCCAGAAGGGTTTATTTTGCGGAAAATTGTTGAAGATGCTTGTCTCCAAGCCGGGTTTCAACCATTCATCCCTTGTGAAGGTGAAGACCTTGATGCTATAAAAGGGTTAGTTTCAGCTGGAATTGGGATTACATTATTACCAGAACTCATTTTGTATGAGAATATTCCGATCGGAACTGTACAAATAAATATTGACGAACCAAAAGTAATAAGGACCGTCGGAATCATTACCCCAAAACATCGAGAGTTATCGCCTTCTGAACAATTATTTTATGATTTTGTGATAGCTTATTTTTCAAAGAACCCAAAATAAGTAACAGTGGGTTGGCATTTACCAACATCATTGCTATAATGGGGGAGGAAATAAGTTAAATACGATAAATGTAGGGGGACCAGTTGTGCTGGTTGAGATTTCGTCCTTTTAGGCGATGACCCTTGGAACCTGATCTGGTTGATACCGGCGGAGGGAACATATTCTTAAACAATTAATGTTTGCTAATATGCGCCCAGGGCTTCGGTCCCTGGGTGCTTTATTTTGTTTGAATACTGTTTTGTTCGCTAAGCAGAATGTATATCCATAAATTCTGCTAGCGCATAAGGGCAACTTGCTTAATCTTCGCCCTTAAGGGCTCGCCAATCGGCGAATTTTCTTTATATAATAATCATCATGATTATGGTTTGCATTAAACTTATTTGATTTGTTTCTCAGATTTAAACTATTTACATATGGAGGATTAGAAATGAAGAAATGGCTCGTTTTATTAGTATCTGTTTTTCTCATTGCTGGGTGCAGTGCAAATAAGCAGAAAGATACAAGTAAGGAAAAAAATAAACCGCTTAAAAAGATTTCTGTCGTGTTGGATTGGACACCAAACACGAATCATACAGGATTATATGTAGCAAAGGAAAAAGGTTATTTTAAAGCAGAAGGTTTAGATGTAGACATTATTATGCCAGGTGAGGCTGGTGCTGATCAGTTAGTAGCATCAGGTAAGGCTGATTTTGGCGTGGGTTACCAGGAAGCGATTACACAGGCACGTATTCAAGGTGTACCGCTTGTTTCGATTGCCGCTGTTATTCAACATAATACTTCAGGATTTGCTTCACCAGTAGCTAAAAATATCAAATCACCGAAAGATTTTGCAGGGCATACTTATGGAGGCTGGGGCTCACCAGTTGAAAAAGCTGTTATTGCATCTTTAATGAAAAAAGAAAATGCAGATGTAAATCAGGTGAAGATTATTAATACTGGAGACACAGACTTCTTTACAGCAGTGAAAAGAGACGTAGACTTCTCTTGGATTTATTACGGATGGACTGGTGTGGAAGCAGAGCTTCGTAATGAAAAAATTAATATGATTTATCTAACAGACTACTCCAAAAAGCTTGACTACTATACGCCGGTACTAGAAAGCAATGAAAAAATGATTGCGAAAGACCCTGAAACTGTTAATGCCTTCTTAAAAGCAACAACAAAAGGCTATAAGTTTGCCATTAAAAATCCAGATCAAGCAGCAGATATACTCATCAAAGCCGCTCCAGATTTAGATCCAAAGCTAGTGAAGAAGAGTCAGGAATGGCTATCGCCTAAGTATCAGGATGATGCGAAAGAGTGGGGTATTCAAAAGCAACAGGTTTGGGAAAATTATTCTACATGGATGTTTGATAACAAACTTCTTGATAAAAAATTAGATGCGAAAAAAGCTTTTACTAATGAATTTTTACCAAAATAGGGGGCAATGAATATGGCAAATTCTCTAATCAGCATTCAAATTCTGCCGAAAACAAAAGATGGTGAAGATGTTATTCCATATGTGGATGAAGCTATCAAAGTGATTCAGGAATCTGGTGTGAAATATGAAGTCCACCCATTGGAAACGACAATGGAAGGCGAACTACAACAATTATTTGATGTCATCACGAAAATGAATGATCGTATGATTGAAATTGGAAGTAAAAATGTGATTTCACAAGTGAAAATATTGTACCAACCATCAGGCATTACCATGGATCAATTAACGGGAAAATATCGCTAATGAATAAGAATCTTTTAAAAGGGTGGAGACCATTAGTGGTTCTCCTCCTTTTGTTCGTCATTTGGGAAATTATTGTAAAAGTCGTGAATGTACCAGAATGGCTGTTGCCACCACCCTCAAAAGTATTTACGGAGGCATTTGCTGGGTGGAGTGATTTTTATCCAGATCTATTTTCAACCATTAAAATATCCCTATTTGGTTTTGCTGTCGGGGCATTCATCGGAATGGTAGTGGCGGTTCTCCTTCATTTAGTTCCAATATTACGGGATTCATTCTATCCATTATTGATTTTGTCGCAAAATATACCAATTATCGTTCTAGCTCCGCTTTTAGTCATTTGGTTTGGTTTTGGATTATTACCAAAAATTATCGTGATTACACTAGTTTGCTTTTTCCCCATCACAGTTGCTACATTGGATGGATTTAAACAAACTCCAGCAGAACTTAAAACATACATGATGATGGCTGGTGCTTCGAAAACACAGCTATTTTGGAAATTAGAATTCCCATTTTCATTGCCATCTATTTTTTCTGGTTTAAAAATTTCCGCTACTTATAGTGTTATGGGAGCTGTTATTTCTGAATGGCTTGGAGCAAAAGAGGGAATTGGCGTTTATATGACCTTTGCCTCATCTTCGTTTAGAACGGATAGGGTTTTTGTGGCTATATTTGCGATCATGTTCTTAAGCCTTCTTTTTTTTCTGTTGATTGTTTTAGTTGAACGGCGAGTTGTCCGCTGGCAACCGAAAGGGGATGGTCAAAAATGAGTCATTTAGTTTTAAAGGATGTTTCGAAAAGCTTCGGTCAAATTGAAGTGATAAAAGAGATGAATTTTTCGATAAAAAAAGATGAGTTTGTTTCGATTATAGGCCCTTCTGGAAGCGGTAAAAGTACAATCTTCAATTTAATTGGGGGAATTTTATCTCCAGACAATGGAAGCGTCGTTTTACAAGATGAGGTGATTAACGGAAAACGTGGCTATATCAGTTATATGCCGCAAACTCCATCCCTTTTTCCCTGGAGAACGATTCTCGAGAATGTCCTCCTCGGACAAGAGCTTCAAGGAAAAAAAGAAGTAGAAAAAGCAAAGGAGATGCTCTCCATTGCAGGCCTTTCGGATTATGAAAAAGCGTATCCACATGAGCTGTCAGGGGGTATGAAGCAAAGGGCGGCGTTTATCCGAGCTCTCCTAAGTCCACAAGCGGTTATTTGTCTCGATGAACCGTTTTCAGCCTTGGATGAACTAACACGTTTTGACATGCAAAAATGGTTGCTTTTGGTATGGGAATCCCATAAACGAACGATCCTATTTATCACTCATAATATTGAAGAAGCGCTATTTTTATCTGATCGCGTTATCGTGTTATCACATAAACCTTCAAAGGTAGTGACCGAAATAGAGGTTCCATTTCAAAGACCACGGAACGCAAGTATTTTGTTGGATGAAACCTTTATGAAATGGAAAAGGAAAATCCATTACTCATTAGTAGGAACGGGGCGGGAGGATTAAAGTATGAAAATGATTGATGCACATATTCATTTAGATCATTATAAGGATAAGGAAATTTCAAGTATTATCGAGGAATCAAATCTTAATGATGCCTTGATTTCCGTTTCATTTAATCTAGAATCCTGTTTGAGAAATCTACAATTATCGCAAAAATTTCAAAAGGTAAAACCGGCGTTCGGGTTCCATCCGGAGCAGCCTATACCGACTGAGGAACAGCAAAGTGAACTACTTAACTGGATGAACGAGCATCGACCTGAAATGATAGCCATTGGTGAGGTCGGACTGCCATACTACTTAAGGCTGGAACAAAAAGTTTCTAGGAAGCAGTATGCTCAATATATCGACCTTTTAGAAACTTTTATTCAATTAGCAAAAAAATGGGAGAAACCAATTGTTCTTCATGCTGTCTATGATGATGCCCCAATTGTATGTGACCTTTTAGAAAAATATTCAGTTACTAAGGCTCATTTTCATTGGTTCAAAGGGGATCAAAAAACGATCAAATGGATGATTGCGAATGGGTATCATATTTCGATTACACCTGATGTAGTTTACGAACAAGAGATCCAACAATTAGTTCAAAATTACCCTGTAGAGCAAATGATGATTGAAACTGATGGTCCATGGCCATTTGAAGGTCCATTTAAAGGGAAAATGACACATCCTGATATGATGATCGAATCGATCGGTATGATTGCAAAAATAAAGCACCTGACGCAGATAGAGGTTGCAGAACGATTGTTGCAAAACACCAAGGCTTTTTATCAGATTTAATATAATCCAATGTTAATTTTGTTTAACTTTTAAGCAAGTGAAATATGAGAAAATATAATAATTGTATTGAATTAACCAAAATAAGATAACTGATTTAAAGTACAGCATAAGTTTTGGGATATAAGAATTCGAACGCATTAAAAAGCAGCTACCAAGTATATATAAGTAGTTCAGTTTTGGAGTACAAAATGTAAAATAACACTCCAAAACGAACTACTTTTTTATATACTTTCCGTAATATGAATCGTATGCTAATTCGTATAATTTTGAAGAGTAGATTGGAATAAAAATTACGGAGGACTTTAACAAACAACAGGCATTTTGTTGAAAAATATTTTTTTTGTCACTAATATCAATGCAATTCTCTGAGTAAGTAACATCAATAAACGCAAAGAAGGGATAGTTTATTGACTATCCCTTAAATTGTCTATCGACTCGCGTTAAATAAATTTGTTGTCTGTTTTTATTGAGTGTCTTCGTCGCTTTTGTACTCCAAAATATCACCTGGCTGACAATCCAAAGTCTTACATATCGCTTCTAATGTTGAAAAACGAACCGCTTTTGCTTTCCCATTCTTCAGAATAGAAAGATTCGCCATAGTAATTCCAACCCTCTCCGAAAGCTCCGTTACACTCATTTTTCGTTTTGCTAACATCACATCAATATTAATAATAATTGCCATATTCTCCACCTCAGACCGTTAAATCATTTTCTGATTTTATGTTAATCGCTTCTTGTAGAAGCCGTTGGAGGATAGCAGCAAAAACGGCGATAACCAACGATGCAAAAATGATGATGAGCCCCATTAATCCAATAGGAGGGTCAACTTTCTTCGCTATAAAACGAAAGAGTGGCAAACCTAATACATACAAACCACTGATTGTAATCGCACAGCACTTTATGTTCTTTAACGCCTTTACAGATAATTCCGAGAACGCTGTGTTCTCGTCAATGTACCGTAAAAGGTTGAAAGCCTGATAGAGAGCAAAGTAAAAAGGCACAGCCGCTCCATACATCACGATGAAAAAGAGATATTTCATTGGGGCAATATTTGGATACAATTTTGCTGCAAAATTCGCCATACGGGGCACTAAAAATATACATAAAGCAAGCACTGCAATTCCAGCCAGAAAAATAATTACCTTTAAGAAAGTGGTTGAACCTCGTTTACCATTCATTTAAAACACCTCACTTATTTAATGACAACATCATTTTATCGCATTATTTATCGTTTTACAATAAATTAGTATTGTTTTTCATTATATTAATATTGTTAACTGAATATCCTTTTTATTTAAAGTAAATAATATCATTTAAATCAAATTCTTTATTAGTGATGCCTAATCGTAATAAATCATCTTACTGTGATTATGGATATTGGCAATAATACTGATATAGCAACAAAAAAAGACACACGAAATCATTGACGATTTCGTGTGTCTTTTTAAGTGTTTTTTAATTGTTTGTACTCCAAAAGTGAACTACTTACAAGTATATAGTAGTTGCTTTTAAACTAGGTTTAATTATCCAATTTGCACTAACAATTTTGCTAACAGATTAATGGCAGCTTGAACAACCACGTCTATTTGTAGTTCTGTTTGAGTAACTGCAATGCCGTCTGAATCTTTAATTACTATTGTTTGCTTTTCGAAGTTTTTTATTTCTAAACTTTGTGAAATAGATTGTAATTGTTTTATATTCTTGTTTCCATCAGTTCCTAATACAATAATCGCAGCTTCGATTGCAGCTTGAAGTGCGGCTTGAACTAAAAGTAAACCTTGAACTTCAGTTTGTGCCACTGTTACATCGTGGGAATTTTCAATACAAAGCCCTTGTATTTCAGTTTGCTTAACATCTATATCATTTTCAGTTCTTTGAGTACGTCTTACTTGAGTCATTAAAATGCCCCCTTTCTACTTGGTTTCTATATATGGTATTCTTAATGGCAAACTAAGATTGGACAACTTAACTGATAAATTAGTGGAATTTATATACAAAACGTTTATGGCTTAGCTCCGCCCCTTTTCTTCCTACAAAAGATGTAATTGAAGGAAGGTTTAAATAAAAATTGGCGGAGATTTTAAGTGATCGTTCGTTCATAAATTTCAGGATAAATAAGAAAAGCGCAAGCGCCCTGCTTAGCCACGACAGCTACTTGCGGGCCCGGGTTGCTTTCGCTAGACAATTCTCAGGAGACCATATAAATTCTGACACTATAAATAAACGCAAGGTCATTTCACAATGACCTTGCGTTTTCTTATTATAAGGCAATGTTATTGAGCTCTGTTAATTGTGGATCATTTTACATTAGGCTCCCATTCATTCGAATGGAGCATAAATAAGCCAAGAATCAACAGAGTTGTTTACCATAGCCTTCTTTTAAGACTATGAGGGAGAGTTATTTAATGATTTACTTCTACTACTACTTTAGCTTTTCTTGATTTGTATAAACGCCATCCGGTTAACAAAGCGGCAATAAGACAAATGGAGGCTGAGCCGATAAAGACTACATGCATACCATCTAAGAAGATATCAGGTCTCTATGGGATTAACCCAGTTACTCGGTATCCAGCATTTTGGCTCATAACGCTGAACAAGGTAGTGGTCGCTAAGGAAATACCTACAATCATTCCGATATTTCGAATAAGCGAATTGACACTGCCAGCAATCCCTAATTGAGCTCTTGGCACTGTTGACATCACCAGCGAGGTATTGGGTGATTGAAATAATCCGCTTCCTAAACCAAGCAGCGCAACTAGCACACAAAGGAGTGTAATGGGACTTCCGCTATGTAATGTAGCTAATCCAAATTGTGCGATAACCATGACCAGCTCAGATCCTATCTTATCTGATAATGAACCACTTAAAGGTGCAACAATTGCCTTCGTGAATGGAAAGAGCATTAATAGGAAACTTGCACTGAGTGGCGATAAATGTAAGATGTTTTGTGTGTAAAAAGGAGAAATAATATTAAAACAAAAACTGGCCACGAAGACGAGAAATCCACATAAAATGCTAAGTGAAAACAAAGGATTTTTAAATAAAGCCAAATGCAACATCGGATCTGATTTTCGCTTCTCAACCCATAAGAATGATACAAAGGTGATGAAAGCAAGGGCAAATGATAAAAGAATCCGGCTATCTCGGTAGCCTACTTGTTGTCCCAGTAAAAGAGCCGCAAATAATGAGATAATAAAAGTGGCAAATAATAAACTTCCTGATATGTCCAGCTTTGCTTGACCTTCATTAGATCGACAGGGAATACCTTCCACCCTAAAGCTATTGCGATTAAGCAGATAGGTACATTTACCCAGAAAGTATACTCCCATCCAAAAAAGGAAACTATTAATCCTCCAAGTCTAGGACCCGCAATGCTTCCAAGTGTAACAAAAGTCCCGACCCACCCCAAAGCTTTTCCGCCTTCACTCCAAAAGAAGAATGACATTATGCCGATGATTGCGAAAATGCTCATTAATCGTTTGCCTGTAAGTCGTACTTGTGAGGCTTTAAATATTTCACCAAAGACCTATTATCAAATTAGAATGGCTTTATCGCAGATGTCTTGAATTTCTTGAGCGTTATGAACAAAAGCCTTTAGAAACAATGGAATTTTACTCTCTTTGGCCCAATACCGATAAGAAATCCTTTTTAAATGAGAAGTTTTTTTGTTACCTCGTTACTATAGTTATTATAAAGTGAATAAGTTATTTCCAACAATATACATTAAAAACCCATATAAAACACATCCTATTAATGAGAAAAGGAGGTGGTCTATATGGGTAATTTTTTTTATTAAATTGTTTTGATATTGTTTTTAATAACATTCAAAACAATAAAACTCTTTCTTTAGACCAGGTTTTAGAATCAGAAAAAGCCTTCTTTAATGTGCTCAATAATTATTGGTATCAAGAAAATTTTCTTACGCCAAAATGGTGGTTGCTTGTCATTCTTTCTATTGTTCCGGCAATTATTTGGTGGATATTTGCAGATAAAAGAAGAATTATGGAGATAACTACATTTGGTTTATTTTATGGTGTTACGTCAATTATATTAGATTCCATCGGAAGTAATGCCATGGTTTGGACTTATCAGATCCGTCTAACCCCTTATTTGGAACCACAAATGTACCCTTACGATGTTGGTATTGTAATTATTTTATTCATGGTTGTTTATCAAAGGTATGGAAAAGACTTTAAAACATTTATTTTTTATAGCTGTTTGTTATCCTTATTCCAAGCATTTTTGGCTGAACCTGCAATGGAGAGGTTAGACATATACAAAGAGATTTCTTGGAAACATATATATTCATTTCCTGTTTATTGGATAATTGGTATAACATGCTGGTCGATAGTAAAGTATTTTAAATCACTAGAGCAGAGAGTATAATATTTCGTCTTGTTCCTACATTTAAATTTAAAAGATAACACATACAATTCTAAACTTGAGGTGTTGTAATGGCTAAAATCATTTTGTGGCTTATGCTTATTATTCCTTGGACATCCTTGTTTTTTATAAAAAAGCATTCATTAAGGCGATTTATGCCTGTAAGCATCTTCGCGTCTCTTTTAGTAACACTAGTCTTTGAAATGGGTTATGTCTTCAATTGGTGGATTGTTCATAAGGAAATTATGCCATGGGGAAATATCACAAGCTTTCCTTTAACATATGGAATATTTTTAGCAGGAACAATATGGATTTTCAACTTTACTTTTGAAAAATCTTTTTGGGTATACATTATTACAAATGCGTTAATTGATGCTATTTATGCCTTTATTGGTCTGAACATATTAATATCCTACGGAATTTATAAATTGGAAAATATGAGGAATTTTGGCATTTTTATATTAATGCTTATTATAGCAGTTATTATTTATTTGTATCAAAAATGGCAAGATAAGATTATGAAAAATGAGTATGAATAAAATAAAGAGGGATTGCTACGGCAATCCCTCTTATAGAATCGAGCCAGCTATAAAAGTTTTATCAGAATAAATAGTCTTTAATCACTACTACAGCTGGTTTAGAATATTTACCTGGCTTTGCATCCTCTATTATTTCGATTGTCAAACTCTCAAAAAGTGTCCGTAAGGCATGCTTTTTTGATTCATAACTCATAAGATGCCATGAGGCTTTATAATCTTTTCAGATATTAAAGTTAATTCAACTTATTGATGAACATTTAAGAAGAATTTTTAAACTTACAAATGAAATTTTTTCTAATGTAAAATAAATGAATATATATTTTGAATTAAATCTAAATCAATAAAACATAAAAGACATGCTCAGATTAGGAATACCAAGAGATTTTTTTGAATTAATGTTTGAACATTGAATATAATGAGTTACTTACAGTATGCACGAGGAAACAAATCATCATTAGCAGCCAAGTGGCTGCTGGTTATATTTTTCGGTCAGTCTGTTCCTGTTGGGAATTATTCTTTTTATTCTTTTTAAATTTTTTCCGAAAGAAAACACATTGCCATACACTCCTGATTTCACCTACACATCCTAGTTAGAAATGGATAGTTTAAAAAAATGAGCTTGGAGTTTTCTACAAGCTCATTTTTAATGTGAAATATACTGTGAATTTAATTGTGAATACTTAAAGATTATTAATCAGATATTAAATGCGATTTTGTGTTTTGCACTTCTGAAGTAAACTCGTTATTCTATTAGTAACGGGTTCCTTTTGAAGGAGAAAATTTTAAAAATCAATCTATGTAGAGAGTTAATTAATAATAAAATTTGCACTCTATTTTTTTTATCTTTTTAAAGTTTATATTGAAAATTTTGCAGTTATTTTAAAATACAGTACATTTACAAAAAACACTGCTTTAAGGAATTTATCCGTGAAACAAACCATTCGAGGCAGTCTGTCAATTTAACTTCAGTGGCTGGGTTCCGGGGCCAAACAATGCTAATTGTACTATTTCTCCCTAACAATGGAACACACTATTCTATTAGTCAGGACTCTTATTTTTTTATCAATTTGCTTTAAAAAAACCCCTTTTTCCGTAAGCGCTTTCCGGAAAAAGCTCTTGACTTCGACGGAATTCGACAATATAATTCAAAAAGTGAAATTATTTAGATAATTAATTTATAACCGGGGGATATAATGAGTAATCTATTTAGAAAGAAATCAATAAGTACCATGATTGCACAAAGTAAAAAGGTTGAGCTTAACCGATCCTTAAGTTTATTGGATCTCATTTTCCTAGGAGTAGGATGTGTAATCGGAACGGGAATTTTTGTTGTCACTGGAGTTGTAGCTGCCCAAAGTGCGGGGCCAGCTATTAGTCTTTCTTTTATAATAGCTGGTGTTGCTTGTGCTTTGGCTGCTCTTTGCTATGCGGAATTTTCCTCTGTAGCACCGTTGTCAGGAAGTGTGTACACATATACCTATGCAACAATGGGTGAGCTTTTTGCGTTCTTAATTGGCTGGGACCTTATGCTTGAATATGTTCTTGCAATTTCTGCGGTTGCAACTGGATGGTCTGCGTATTTCCGATCATTTATTGAAGGATTTAATCTACATGTGCCAGCCTCACTATCTGCTTCTCCAGGAGCAGGAGGAATCGTTGATTTACCTGCTGTGATTATTATTTTTTTGATTACAGCTCTTGTTAGTAGAGGTGTAAAGGAAAGTACTCGTTTTAATAACTTTATGGTCTTAATAAAACTAGCTGTTATTTTAATCTTTATCTTTGCAGGAGTTAGCTACGTTAAGCCGGAAAATTGGACACCGTTCGCCCCATTTGGTTTCAAAGGCGTTGTTACAAGTGCTGCAACTGTGTTCTTTGCCTATATTGGGTTTGATGTTATTGCAACGGCGTCAGAAGAAGTGAAAAATCCAAAACGGGATATGCCAATTGGAATTATTGCTTCATTAGCTATTTGTACGGTTTTATATATTGCAGTATCACTTGTTTTAACTGGTATGGTTCCTTATACACATTTAAATGTTGGTGATCCTGTTGCAATGGCTCTTAAATTTGTAGGACAAAATAGATTAGCAGGTATTATCTCAATTGGCGCAGTTGCTGGGATTACCACAGTATTATTTGCATTAATTTTTGCACAGGTTCGATTATCTTTCGCGATGAGTCGTGATGGATTACTACCAAAAGGCCTTGCAAAAGTTCATAAGAAATATAAAACACCTTTTTCAAATACATGGTTAACAGGCTTTGTTGCTGCAGGTATCGCTGGATTTGTTGATTTATCAACGCTTGCACATCTTGTTAATATGGGAACACTAGCAGCATTCACCTTAATATCAATTGCTATTATCATATTAAGGGTAAAGCAACCAGAAATTAAGGCAACCTTTAGGGTACCGTTTGTTCCCTATCTCCCAGCAATTAGTGCCTTATTCTGTATATATTTATCAATAAGCTTACCAGCCATCACATGGATTTCATTTGGTATCTGGCTTTCAGTTGGAATTATTGTTTATTTCGTTTATGCAAGAAGGCATAGCCACTTAAACCGTGATATTGAATAATGAAATGGAATTAAATCAAATGTTGAATGACTCGGAAAATTTTCCGAGTCTTTTTTCGCATAGCCTCAAGGAAACCATCCATAATAAAAATATCTCCAAACCTTTTGAAAAGGAGGTATTTTTTTATGATTAAACTATTTTTGAGCCTGTTCTTAACAATAAATATGGCAGCAGTAATTGATTGGTCTTATAAAGGTGAAAAAGGCCAATACAAATGGGGTGAACTGAGTAAAGAATTTACTATATGTAAAAATGGAATCAAGCAATCTCCCGTTAACATCCATTCCGCCGATGTAAAATTACATAAAACTGATCAAACGATATCTATAAACTACAAGACCTCGGCTGTAACGATAAAAAATACTGGGCATACAATCGAAGTTAGAGTTAGTGGCAATGATAATTTTATCAGATTGAATGGAACCGTCTATTATCTATCTCAATTTCATTTTCATGCTCCAAGTGAACATCAAATCAACAATAGATCTTATCCAATGGAAATTCATTTTGTGAATAAGAGCAATGGGGGAAAATTAGCTATTCTGGCGTTCTTTGTGAAAATTGGAAAACATAGCGGACTACTAGATCCAATCTTTCAAAATTTGCCTAGTGAAAGAATGGAACAAATTAAGTTAAAATCAAACGTTCATTTCAATGACTTATTCACGAAAAAATCCTCGTTTTATTACTATATAGGCTCCTTAACGACTCCACCTTGTACAGAAGATGTTAAGTGGATCATATTTAAGCAGCCGATAGAGATTTCTACTGGACAACTAGCTACCTTTTCAAATCTCTATTACTTAAATAATCGTTCTCTTCAACCACTAAATAAGCGCAAAGTTAGCATTGGTACATTAAATTAGCCAAAGTTAATAGCTAATTTAATCAAATATTTTTGGCGCAATGACTTTTATCACAATTTCGAATGTAATTACGTTACTTTCTTATTATCCTAGGATTATAATAGAAATTGTACATAATAACTATGTAAATTAAGGGGGCTATATAAATGGAAAATTTTCGTTTTTCTATCAATGGAACTTGGCAAGGTGATCGTAATGGAACGGGGCACATCCGTTCAAAGGGTGGTTTAGACATAGAAGTTTCGGTTCCAAAAGAATTTGATGGTCCTGGAATTGGATCTAGTCCTGAGGAGCTCCTTATTTCCTCTTCTAATAACTGTTATATGATTACCTTAGCTGCCATGTTAAGCAAGCGTAATATTGATGTGGACAAATTAGAGGTTGTTTCAGAAGGAGTAGTCGAAAGTGAAGATGGAAAATTAAACTTCAAACAAATTATTCATCGCCCTATTTTTTATGTAGGAAAAGAAACTGATATTACTTCGGACAAATTGAAGGATATTGCAGTAAGAGCTGAAAAAGCCTGTTTTATTTCGCAAACTTTACGATGCAGTATTGATTTTTCAGTTGAACCCGAAGTGGTTTTACAATAATCGCTCTTATGTTTGATCTAAAACATAGTCTCTATTTTAAAGTATAAATGGAGACTTTTATTTAGCTTAAATATAATTTCCTAACCTAACCTTAACAAAATTGGGATATAAGAATTTGCCTCTAGGAAGACTAAACTTAATGAAGCATTAGATGATTTACTAAATATTTGTGTTAATCATTCATTTCTAAAAAGTTTGATATGTATCAAGTTAATTTTACTTATTTTTTCCTATGATAAGAAAGTATTAACAAAATGAAGGAGCTTCAATGCTCCTACGCCTGAAATGGGGTGCAAGTAATGATGAATAATCAAGATAGTCAAAAGATATGGGAAAAATTTTACGGTCCCAATATGGGCTATATTTACGAAGCATATGACATGTATAAGGAGAGTCCTAATTCAGTAGATCCATCACTTAAAGCATTATTTGATGAGTTTGGATCACCACCACTTAATGAACAAACGAACGTGTATGTTTCAAATGCAGCACCACAGGAAAATGTAAAAAATATTATTTCAGGGCTAAAGCTTTTCGAAAACATTCGTACCTATGGGCATCTAGCTGCCAATATAAATCCTCTTCATGATTCAAACGTGGATACGAGTTATTTAGATCTGGAAAAATACAAACTTAGCAGAGATGATTTAATCCAAATTCCAACTAAATTTCTTTGGGAGGATGCTCCACCTACAATACATAATGGGTGGGAAGCCTATCAGCACTTAAAGAACGTTTATACACAAACGATCGCCTATGAGTTCGGGCATATCCATCATGAAGAAGAGCAAAAATGGTTGAATAAAAATGTAGAAAATCTCGGTATTGTAAAGCCCATCTCACCAGATCAAAGAAAAGATCTTTTAGATCGTTTGCTCCAAGTAGATAGCTTTGAAAAGTTCTTACACAAAACCTTTGTAGGTCAGAAGCGATTTTCAATAGAAGGAATTGATATGCTTGTTCCGATGCTTGATAAAATTATTCAAGCAAGCATTGAAGATAAGGCAGACAATATCATGATGGGGATGGCACACCGGGGCCGATTGAATGTTTTAGCGCATGTACTTGGTAAACCATATGACCAGGTATTTTCAGAATTCCATCTATCCCCAAATAAAGAGCTTGTTCCATCTGAAGGTTCACGCGGTATTAACGATGGTTGGACAGGTGATGTAAAGTATCACCTTGGTGCAGAGCGGGAAATTAAGGGTGAAAAAGAACATACCATCCGAGTAAATCTAGCTAACAATCCAAGTCATTTGGAATTTGTTGATCCAGTTGTTCAAGGGATGACTCGTGCGGCACAGGAAGATCAAACTATAGCAGGTTTTCCAAACCAAAATACTCAAACTTCATTTAGTGTGTTAATTCATGGTGATGCTGCTTTCCCAGGTGAGGGAGTCGTTGCTGAAACATTAAATTTAAGTGATTTAAAAGGGTTTAAGACTGGTGGAACTATCCATATTATTGCAAATAACCAACTTGGATTTACCACTGATAAGGAAGATTCTCGCTCAACTAGGTATGCAAGTGACCTTGCAAAAGGTTATGAAATTCCAATTATTCACGTAAATGGGGATGATCCTGAAAGCTGCCTTGCTGTTGTTGAGTTTGCATACCAATACCGTAAAAAATTCAATAAAGATATTCTGATCGACTTAATTGGTTATAGACGATTTGGTCACAATGAGATGGACGATGCACAAGTGACACAACCATATCTATACGAAATGATTAATAAGCATCCAAGGATTGCTGAAAAATACGCGACCGAGTTGATTGCAAAAAACCTATGTTCAAAAAGCGAAGTAGATAAAAAGATTGAGGAAATCATGGGGAACCTTCAATCAGTTTTTGATAAAATCAACTCAAAAATGGAAACCTTACAAAATCAACCAGTTCCGACAGCAGTGGGAGATTTGGTGCCAGTGGTTGATACAACTGTACCAATAGATCTTTTGCAAAAAATGAATGAATCTCTTATTAACTGGCCACAATCATTAAACGTAAATCCGAAACTCGAACGGATTTTAAAAAGAAGAGAAAGTGCTTTAGTTGAAGGGAACAAGATTGATTGGGCTTTAGCTGAATCACTTGCTTTTGCTGCAATCATTACGGATGGAATTCCAATTCGCATGTCAGGTCAAGATAGTGAGCGTGGAACCTTTGCGCACCGCCATCTCGTTTTGCATGACTATAAAACGAATGAAACATTTGTGCCGTTACACCATTTGCCTGAGGCAAAAGCTTCCTTCTCTATTTACAATAGTCCATTGTCGGAAGCCGCAGTACTAGGGTTTGAATATGGATACAGCGTGCAGTCTCAAAAGGCACTTGTTATCTGGGAAGCACAATTTGGGGATTTTGTTAATGCTGGTCAGGTTATTATCGATCAATTTATTTCAGCTGGTCGAGCAAAGTGGGGACAAAAATCAAGTTTAGTGATGCTTATGCCCCATGGTTATGAAGGACAAGGGCCAGAACATTCCAGTGGCCGCTTAGAGCGTTTCATGCAAATGTCAGCTGAAAACAATTGGATTGTTGCGAATGTAACAAGTGCTGCTCAATATTTCCATATTTTAAGAAGACAATCAATGATTGCAAACACGGATGAAGCTAGACCACTGATTATTATGACCCCAAAGAGCCTTCTTCGACATGCGAAAACAGGGTCTCCAAGTCATGAATTAACAAATGGTGGATTTAAGCCGGTTGTGGAACAAGTTGGCACTGGAGAATTACCAGAAAAAGTAACGCGGTTAATTCTTTGCAGTGGAAAAGTTGCCATTGATTTAGCAACAAAAATGGAAGAAGTCTCGAGTGAAAAATTAGAAAAGGTTCATATAGCACGGGTTGAACAGCTTTATCCGTTCCCGAAAAATGAAGTTAGTGGACTAATTAATCGATATCCTAATCTAACGGAAGTGGTTTGGGTACAAGAGGAGCCAAAAAATATGGGAGCATGGACCTTTATTGAACCAAATCTTATGGAAATTGTATCTAAAAATCAAACAGTCCGTTATATTGGTCGACCATTCCGCTCAAGCCCTGCTGCAGGAGATCCGCAAATTTACAAACAGGCACAGGCAAAAATTATGAATGATTCCTTAAACATAAATAAAGGTGGGGATAGTCAATGATAGAAATTAAAGTACCAGAACTTGCAGAATCCATTTCTGAAGGAACAATCGCCAATTGGTTGAAGAATGAAGGAGAATTTGTTCAAAAAGGGGAGTCCATTGTCGAGCTCGAAACAGATAAAGTGAACATAGAAATCAATAGTGAATACAGTGGGGTTCTGAAAAAATTCCTATACCAACCAGGTGACACGGTCCAAGTTGGTCAGGTCATAGCCAACATGGAAGAAAATGAAACCGTAACCAATGGTAAGAGTGAACAAGTTGAAGGTCCACAGAAGACGGAAATAGAAAAGCAAATTGAGGCAGTTTCAAATACTGATGTTAGCTCACAAGAAAAACAAAAAGAAACGATTGCAAATCCTGCCGATTCTGTTAAAGACAAAAACAAACCTAATCCAGTAGCGTCACCAGCTGCCAGAAAAAAGGCGAGGGAATTAGGGATTGATTTGAGCGAAGTTCCGTATCAGGATTTACTTGGAAGAGTTAGAGTTGATGGGGTTGAAGCCTATAAACAATCTCTAGAAAGTAAACAAAATCAAGCTAACCAGGAGAAAAAACCTCAACAAGTAGCTACTGCCGGTGAAAAAGAAGAAATGATTGAAAGAGTCAAGATGTCAAGACGTCGCCAAACTATTGCAAAAAGGTTGGTCGAAGCACAACAAACTGCTGCTATGTTAACAACCTTCAATGAAGTTGATATGACGGCAATCATGGCTCTTCGAAGTCGTCGAAAAGATTCTTTTTATAAAAATAATGGAGTAAAGCTTGGGTTCATGTCCTTTTTTACAAAAGCAGTTATCGGCGCACTAAAAGCATTTCCGTTATTGAATGCAGAAATCCAGGGCAATGAGCTCCTTCTTAAAAAATTCTATGATATCGGAATTGCCGTATCCACTGATGATGGCCTAGTTGTACCAGTTGTCCGCCATGCAGACCGATTGGGATTCGCAGGAATAGAAAAGGAAATTGGAGTATTATCGGAGAAGGCAAGAACGAATTCACTAGCCTTAAGTGACTTACAGGGTGGAACATTTACGATTACAAATGGCGGAACATTTGGGTCGCTATACTCAACACCAATACTAAATGCACCACAGGTTGGAATTTTAGGAATGCATAAAATTCAAAAACGTCCCGTTGTTATCGACGAAACTGATACTGTTGAAGTAAGACCAATGATGTACCTTGCACTTTCATATGATCACAGGATCGTTGACGGTAAAGAAGCAGTGCAATTTTTGGTCATGGTTAAGAAGTTGTTAGAGGATCCAGAGGATTTGCTTTTGGAAAGTTAATTTCAATAGTAGAGAAAGGGTACCACAAATTGACCTTGTGGTACTCTTTTTTTTGACTATAAAAAATAGAATGTCCAAGAAGAATAAAATCCCGTTGAGAAACAAGTCCTTCATCAAGGTAATGAAGGACCAAATTCGGTTGAGAAACATGAAAAAGGTCCTTCATCAAAGCAATGAAGGACCAAACTTGGTTGAGAAACACTGAAAAGGTCCTTCATCAAGGCAATGAAGGACCAAACTAGGTTGAGAAACACTGAAAAGGTCCTTCATCAAGGCAATGAAGGACCAAACTAGGTTGAGACATATGGAAAAGGTCCTTCATCAAAGCAATGAAGGACCAAACTAGGTTGAGAAACTTAGGAAAGGTCCTTCATCAAGGTGATGAAGGACCAAACTCGGTCCCGAAACTTGGAAAAGGTCCTTCATCAAGGCAATGAAGGACCAAACTAGGTTGAGAAACTTAGGAAAGGTCCTTCATCAAGGTAATGAAGGACCAAACTAGGTTGAGAAACTTAGGAAAGGCCATTCATCATGGCTATGTGGTCATAAACTCGGTCGAGAAACACGAAAGACGATGAAGATACTCAGTTTTTCTTATGATGTTATGTTATAAAAATCTGTAGATTTTTGTCTCAATTTATGTGGTAACTAAGGAATGAGCCAAAAATTAAATGCTCAACAATATTGTTTTAAATAGTCTATTATTATTCTACCAACTCACCCACTTAAAATTTATCTTCCTTACGTATTTCTAAATATAAAAGTAATTGGAAATAATTCACGGCTATTCGAATTATTTATGCGCATGGTATATTGAAATAGAATTTTTAGAAAAATGCGATTTATCATATAAAGAAAAAGCCTCTTATTTTTTCAAAAATGACCACATTATAAATATGTGGAAAATGGTATAAATACATTGTAATGCTATCAAACTAGAAAACAGTCCTAAGGAGCGTACTCAACATGAAAAAACAACTAATGATAATGGCGACTTCTGCAGGTATCCTAATAGGATCCTTTTCAATTCGAGGCTATGCTGCTGAAAACACATACACAGTACAGTCTGGTGATTCACTATGGAAAATCGCAAATGTGAATAGTCTTTCAGTTCAAAATGTAATGACGTATAATAACTTAACATCCACAACTATCTATGTTGGCCAACAGCTAATTCTTATTCCTCCAACTATTCAAAATACAACCAACTATACAGTTAAATCTGGTGATAGTCTATCGGTGATTGCAAAAATATATAATACGACAGTGACAGACTTAAAATCTATTAATAACTTAACGACAGACCTAATCTTAATTGGACAAACTCTTAAAATACCAGTTGTCCAACCACAACAGCCAGTACCGGCACCTCTGCCATCACAATCAACTTACACTGTAAAATCAGGAGATAGCCTTTTCGCAATCACTCAGAATTTCCATTTAACAGTAGCGGATTTAAAAACCTTTAATGGATTAGTTAGTGATACTATCTATGTTGGACAAGTCTTAAAAGTTACTAATTCATCAATAACTCCAGAGCCAAAGGTAAATCCTTTGAATAGTGATGCTTTAATTACTGAGGCAAAAAAATATATTGGAGTTCCATATGTATGGGGAGGTAGCACACCTTCAGGATTTGATTGTTCTGGGTTCATCAATTATGTATATAATACACAAGGCTTCAGTGTTCCAAGAACTGTAGCTACACTTTGGGCTGCAGGAACAACCGAAACTGCTCCGCAATTGGGTGATATTGTTTTCTTTGGCACTGCCGGATCAGTTCCTACACATGCAGGAATCTATATTGGCAATAACCAATTTATCCATGCAGGGACTTCTACAGGAGTAACAATAACTGATTTAAGTAATTCTTACTGGAAGCCACTGTTTGCTGGTGTAAAAAGAGTTGTTCAATAAGATAAAGTAACTTTATAAAGTGGGCCAAATCATAAGATTTGGTCAATTTTTTTAAATTTCTTTCACAAATCTTTTATGTATCTACAGTAGCATTGTTTATCGCCGCCTTTAATCTCGGGGTGGGGTGGATGTTGTTTTTTTCAATGATGTTTGTAGGGATTGAAAACCTATTTTTAGAATATAAATATGTAAGGGATTTGATAATTTTTTCAGCTTCAGATATTTTTGGACTCCTATGCTGTTATTATTTTAATCAGGCATTGTCAAAGGTTCAAAAATAGAAGTGAAAATCCTGTTTTGTGGAATAAATGGTGCTACCCACCAAATTGTTAATAGGGGTGGATTTTGGCAGGCAGCACCCGAAATTTTAATACATAGGTTTTCTATTTCTTAATGCAAAGAGGGCGAAAGCTGCATATGGGGGGATTAAAATAGTAAGGATTAAATGTAGTACAGGGTTCTCAGAATATTTTTCGAAGATCCAATAATATAAGACACAGCCAAAGACTGCAAATGCAATAGTGATAATGCCACCTAAAATCGGGATCCAGCTAATTAAAAAAGTAAGTATTGCTGCCCACAATGCATATTTTCCACCATTATCTTTCATTTTACTCGTAACCAATTCTCCCATAATATAATAGTTTCCTATTGGTATCCATGCGAGCCATGCATTGCTAATCCCCAAGTTTTCTGCCATTTTCATTAAGCCGATGGCTAAGAAAATATAACAGATCAATCCCAGGAGTGTTAAAAAAATAATAAAGCCAACCATGGCTGTTCCAAAAAGAGCATCAGACGTGATTGCATTTATATCATCGCTATACATTTTTCATCCCTCCTGAAGTTACATTGCGAAGCCGGTCTCAACGTAAGATCTCCCTCCTTTAACGTTTGGTTGTAAACATTTAGATGGATGAAAGAAACTAATATGATTTTATGACTTATTTTTCCATATATGACATTGGCTTTCGTTTTCTTTAATTGGTGAATGTAGCGTGTGAAACTTGGTGAATCTAACATAAATAAAAAATGCTTGGTATGTAAAAGGTGAAATGGGAAACCTAAATATGGTAAAGTTGATATCAACTTAAAAAAGGGGGCCGTTTAGATGACTCAAAATGAAAATAATGCTTTTCCTGCAAAAACTGCAACTGTTGACCGCCTAATCACAACACCCGAGGATATTGATAAAGTAGTGAAGGGGCAAAAAACGGCTGTTCGCAGAAATGGAAGATATGCAGATGTAGGTGAGATTTTAAGTCTTCATGATCATAAATATGTAGTTGAACGTGTCTATTCTCAGTCACTTGGGGAATTGACTGATGAGGATGCTCGTCAAGAAGGATTCGCTAATGTAGAGAAATACAAGCAATCGATTCTGTTGATCCATCCGGGTATGCCTTGGTTGCCGCAAATGAGAGTTTGGGTCCATGAATTTCGACCAATGGCAGATAATAACTAGGGGGCATTAACCACACATGAACAAACAACTTATTGTCTATTCTACTCAAGACTGTATTGAATGTACCATGGTTAAGCAGGTACTCACTGAAGAAGGAATTCCATTTGAAGTAAGGGATGTAGGGATGAACCCTCAATTTCAAAAGGAAGTGGAGGCATTCGGCTTTTTGGGGGTACCTGTAACTGTATTGGGTAATCGCGCAATCAAAGGTTTCACAAATGAACTGAAGGAACTCATTGAAATAGCCAAGAATTTATAAGAAAAACAGCACTATTTTTAAAAATAATCCCTTCTTCTAGGAAAAAGGAGATTTAGAAAAGACTTTTTTGCAAATATCATTGTTTTTTAACCTGTTTTCTAGCTTATAAGATATTTATCAGCGAAATAATATAATATATCAGCGAAAATATGAGTTATATCAGCGAAAAATTAATTATATCGGCGAAACGAAGAGTGTTGAGTAACAATGCTATTGTTAACACCCGACTAATTTTTCAAGGAGTACCTAATCTATGTACCAGACTTATAGTTTAAAAGAAAAAATCAAGCAAATCTTTATCATGCTATTGCCGATTTTAATTACACAGCTCGGAATGTTTTCCATGGTATTTTTCAATACCATTATGTCTGGTAAGTATTCTTCATCCGATCTTGCAGGTGTTGCAATTGGATCTTCGATTTGGAATCCTGTTTTTACCGGTTTAAGTGGAATTCTTCTCGCTGTTTCTCCAATTGCTGCCCAGCGATTTGGGGAAAAGAAGAACAAAGAAGTTTCTTCAGTTTTAGCCCATGGAGTATTCCTGGCCATAACTATTGCTCTATTTGTTCTCCTCTTGGGCTTTTTCTTAATGGACCCTATATTAGAGAAAATGAATTTACCAGGAAGCGTTGAGGGAACAGCCCGAGATTATCTAATTGGTCTTGGTTTTGGGATCATTCCGTTGTTTATTTTTAACGTCGTAAGGTCCTTTATCTATGCGTTGGGAAAAACTCGTGTGGTCATGTTCATTTTACTTTGTTCCTTACCATTTAATTTAGTATTGAACTATGCACTTATATTTGGACATTGGGGGTTCCCCGAACTTGGCGGGGCAGGAGCTGGCTATGCCACTTCCTTTACTTATTGGGTTATTGCTGGGATAACGGTGATTATCGTCAAAACACAAAAACCATTTTCTGAATATACTTCCTTCTCAAATTTCAAAAAGTTTACGATCGAGAAGTATATGGAAATTCTAAAAATTGGCATACCAATGGGATTATCTATCTTTTTTGAAAATAGTATGTTCGCGGTTGTAACTGTATTAATTAGCAAATTTAATATAACAACGATTGCAGCCTATCAATCTGCACTAAATATCGTATCTTTTCTCTATATGATTCCAATGAGTATCTCAATGGCACAAACGGTTTTAGTCGGATTTGAAGTAGGAGCGAAGCGCTATAAGGATGCAAGGACATATAGCTTTCTTGGAATGATTTTGGCCGTTGCAATTGCTATGGTGACAGGTTTATTCACCGTTTTATTCCGTTATAAAGTGGCAGGGTTCTATTCAAACGAGGCAGCTGTTATTTATGTTACTGCTCATTTCTTAATTTACGCCCTATTTTTCCATATTTCCGATGCGATTCAAGCAACAGCACAAGCAGCACTTAGGGGATATAAGGATGTAAATATTGCTTTTATTGTGACTCTAATCGCCTATTGGCTGATTTGTTTGCCAATCGGTTATATTTTTGCCCATTTTACCAAGCTCGGAGCAATAGGGTATTGGATTGGGCTAACAGCTGGATTGCTTGCAGCTGGTATATGTTTGTCAGCGAGACTTATTTATATTCAAAAGAAGAAATTTGTTAGTGTGGAAATTATGGAAGTTGGATAATGCAGTGAAGGCACCACAAAAAGATAGTTTAGGAATAATTGTCCACGTAAGGAGGAATGTCTTGGGTACCTACAGAAGTGTACATGAGAGGTTCTAGAAAGGAGGCGGTACAGTGGAAGGAAAATGGTTAATTGCAGATCGAGATTTAAATGAACGTGAAGGGTTAAAATGGTTATTAAAAACCACCTCCATCCCTGTGACGAATATCCTTTTAGCTGCTGACTTTCAAGAGTTTATTGTTTACTTTGAACGGGAAACACCTGATATCGTCCTAATGGAGCTCGATATGATTACTAAAGAGGATTGGTCAAGCTTCCGTGGGCTTATGGAAATTTATGAACCTATTCTATTATTTACTAGTGCCGAAGCAACATTTGAAAAGGCGAGAATGGCTATAGATATGCAGGCACTTGATTTAATGATTAGACCCTTTTCAACAACAAAGGTAAAATCAGCTTATCAAAAAGCAGCTCGTAGGTTAGGAAAAAAAAGGCATACAATCGGGAGTTTGCATCCCAATTCCTATCAAGATGTATCATATGAATCTTTATTTATTTCACAAGCGTCTGTCTCTGAAAATTTTCATCTAGCGGCTTTCCAAACAGAGAGTGTCGAAATGGTACGTACCCTACATTCTTTTTTAACGGAATATCCATTTAAAGATGTTCACGGTATTTTTGCGTTGGGGGATAAGGTTCTTGTTTTATTTAATGATTCTCGTCTATATATTACAGAACAGTGCCAAAAAGCTTTGAGAAAGTGGGAGGAGGAGTTCACAGAACCGCTTGCAGTCGTTGTCCATATAGGAAAATCTTCATCATTAACATTAAATCAAAAATACTTACAAACGAAGAAAATGCTAGAGCTCACTTTTTACAAAGGCTACAGTCAGGTCGTTGAATTTGAATATTCTCCCGAATGGGTTCATATCGATCCTTTCTTAACTCCTCCTGAACAGAGGTCTTGGATCGACATGTTAACGAACTTCAATTCAGAAAAAATAAAGGAATGGCTTTATGCTGAATTTCTCCATTTGCAGGAACCCTATCCAGATCCTGGTTTAGTAAGAATTCGGCTAACCAGTATACTTGCACAAATCAGAAGATTTATGAAAACCTTTAATTTACAGGGAAATGCAGGCAATGAACTAGAGTATCGTTCTATTTTTAATTCAATTTTATATGATACTGTCCTATATCGAACTGTGCAAAATTTAATCCTGTTTATTCAAAAAGTGTTCCTTGCTGCGGAAAATAGTAAAAATAATAGCAAACAAGAACCAATCGAACTGGCAATTTCCTATATGGAGTCTCATTTTTCCGACAGTAATCTTAGGCTTGAACAAGTGGCTCAATATGTTGATCGGAACCCATCCTATTTTAGTCATCTTCTAATCTCGAAAACGGGTACAGGTTTTACGGAAGTATTGGCAGGCATAAGAATGAAGGAAGCGAAACGATTACTAAACGAAACAACTAAGCCAATAAAAGAAATCTCTGATTTAGTGGGCTATCAAAATTCAAATTACTTTAGTAGAATCTTTAAGGAATTTTTTGGTGTTTCTCCAAGAGAATATAGAATACAAAGGAGGGTCTCTGTCTGAAAACAGGGCCCTTTTCTAATTTGATTCACGTCCTAATCTAAAAATAATACCCTATCATAAATTTTTTATAGTTTTATTAAAGAAATTATCTGTTATTTTTATTAATATATGTAGATTGTTTCTATTTTCTATCCTTTCCCTTATATTTTTCAGAAGATTTTATTAATAAAATAAAGTTAAAGAAAACTCGCTGATTGGCAAGCCCCATAGGGCGATGATTAGGCGTAGTTGCACTTATGCGCTAGCAGAATTTATCGATATAAATTCTGATTAGCTAATGGAAAAATACCTTTAAGGGAGAGGACAAATGGAAACAAATATAGCAAAATCACGAGTGATTAAAAATTTTAAAGGGACAGAGCTACATGCAAAAGGATGGATTCAAGAGGCTGCCCTTCGAATGCTAATAAAAAAAGCAGATATCACAATTTATAATGTTCCAAACTATATGAAGCTTCAATACTCCTATGGGATGAATCATACAGACACAGTTGTTAAAAACGGCCATGTTGTTGTAAGCGGAGGGACATTAATTGAAAAATTTCCTCTTTCCTGACGTTGTTCCTCCTAGTTTCATGTGGGTAAGACCCGAGAGAGGAGACATGACAAATGTTCATGAATGGATTCAGCCAATCATGAGCACATCAGATCCTGAAAAAAGCAAGGATGCTGATATTGTCCTCGTTGGTGTACCTTTGTCGCGTTCGTCCATCAGATCCTCTGGTGCATCTGAATTCCCAGAAGCATTTAGACGGTCATGGAAAAGTTTCACAACCTATAATCTGGATGAAGATATTGATTTGTCTGAAATGATGGTTTTAGATGCTGGAGACGTCCCGATGCATGTCACAGATATTAGAAAATGTCATGATACTATTATCCAAGCGTCTGCTGCGCTTCATCACTATTTTCCAACCACAAAGGTGTGCGCGATTGGTGGAGACCATTCGATTACAGCTATGATGGTAAAAGGACTTCATCAAGCAAAACCAGACGAAAAAATTGGAATCCTTCAGTTCGATACCCATTTTGATTTACGTGACCTTTCCGATAATGGTCCATCAAATGGGACACCGATGCGAAATCTGATCGAAAGTGGAGTTGTAAAAGGTAGTGATATGTACAATATCGGTTTGCACGGATTTTTTAACACGAAAGAATTAAAGATGTATGCGGATGAAAAAGGAGTCAATTACATTACGCTCCGCAATGCTAGAAAAAAAGGGATCGAAGAAACGGTCCAACGTTGTTTAGAAAAATTAGCTGCTTCAGTTGATACTATTTATGTAACTGTCGATATGGATGTCCTTGATATTGCATATGCACCAGGTGTACCTGCCTCAACTCCGGGGGGAATGACAACTGATGAACTTCTCGAAGGAGTCTTAACTGCAGGGCTTCATCCAAAAGTGAAGGCAATGGATATTGTTTGTCTTGATCCTTTAAGAGATTCCCATGTTCAGGGAACGGTGAAACTTGGCACTCATGTTTTCTTAACTTTTTTGAGTGGAGTAAAACTACGTAGGGAATAGTTATAAGAAACAAAGCATCGTTTTCAAAAGCGATGCTTTGTTTTGGTTGTTGTCTAGAAAAAAAGCTGTAATAGTAACATAAGTAGTTCCGATAACGTGGAGAAAAATTTAATATTAGGAGGTAGAGGGCAAGAATAATGAACGTCAAAAAAATTTCTCTCTTTTTTATCCCAATATTTATTTCAATAGTTTTATTGAATTTTTAAAGCATAAGATTATGGTTTAAAACAGTGTCAAAAGTGGGCGGAAAATATGAAAATTCACAACAAATTAAGGATGATTTAAATTTAATTTATTCAGGTAAATATAAAATTGAATTTGTTGAAATATTTAAAATCGAACGATCTAATAAGGAGGCTACATTTGGAAGTCAAAAGAATATTTTAAAGAAATATTCTGAATCAGATGGGAATAAAGATATGCATATTTATTTTACTGACTACAATAAAATAAGTAGCTACGATGTTAGAGGAAAAGAGATTGTTACACGAGAAGCGGTAAATATTTTATATTTCCTTACTCAAAGAAAATTAGATAAAAAAATTAAGGTAGTAAATATTGGTTATGAAAAGAATTATGGTTTTTTATCTATGGTTGGCAAAAATAGTATAATTATTCCAATTGATGAATATGTTGAGGAATTACAGAAATTAAAAAAGGAGGGCAATTCAACTGAAGAAGTCTTATATACATCGGAAATGGTCCAAACAATTCCGAGACTCATTCCCGACCCAGCAACGACAGAAAGCGTATAAATTACCCTATACCAAATGGTTTGGAGAACAAATGTATATATTTAACCTGCAGTAATGCAATTCAAGAACTTTGTAGAAAGTTCCATGTCTTACTTGAATAATAGGTAATAACGAAATTGGTAAAACCATTACGCAAAGCTTCGTACATAATGGTGGCTTTGATGCAAACTGAGATTTAAATTTAGAAAAAGTAGAAAAGTGTAGCTGGAAAGTTAGGAAATGCTAAGAGATATATAGCCTCAGACCATTTTTCAGTGCGGCGTAGAGACTGTTTCTATTGGCTTAATTCTCCCAACAATAACCTCATAAGGTATTTCATAATGATAAATACATATAAATTAATGAAAATAATTGAAAAACACAAACAAATTGTGGTATTATTTTTTTGAAGAAATTAAGAAACGGTGTTTCGTAATAGCAAACAAAGACGTGAGGATTGAAATTGTTATAGGGATCACTTTTCTAAAATTAAAGGCAAATTCTAGGAGGCAATCAGCAATGACAAACTATGTAAACGTAGGCAATCTGCAAGTCGCACATGAGCTCTATGAGTTCATAAATTCAGAAGCAATTCCCGGAAGCAAAGTGGATCAGAAACAATTTTGGGCTGGATTGGAAGTATTGGTTAAAGATTTGACTCCTAAAAATAAAGAATTGCTTACAAAACGAGATGAGATTCAAGACAAAATCAATTCATGGCATTTTGAAAATAAAGATTTCGAGTTTGCTAAATATAAAGCGTTCTTAGAAGACATTGGCTATCTTGAACCGGAAGCAGATGACTTCGAAATAACTACAGTTGGGGCAGATGATGAAGTTGCGATTCAGGCTGGTCCCCAATTAGTTGTTCCTGTTAATAATGGTCGTTACGCTATAAATGCTGCCAACGCACGCTGGGGAAGTCTATACGATGCTCTTTACGGGACAGATGCGATCAGTGAAGAAGACGGAGCACATATTGAAGGTTCCTATAATCCAATCCGCGGTGAGAAGGTTATTTCTTTTGCAAAAGAATTTCTAGATCAAACTATTCCATTAAAGGAAGGCTCACATAAAGATGTTGTTCAATACAGCATTGCAGATGGGAAACTAGCTGTAACACTTACAAATGGAAATCAGGTTGGGTTAGTGAATGAAGAAAAATTTGCTGGTTATCAAGGTGATTTTAAAAAACCATACGCTATCCTTCTAAAAAATAACGGGCTACACTTTGAAATCCAGATTGACCAAAGCCATCCAATTGGAAAAACAGATAATGCTGGTATGAAGGATATCCTTATGGAGGCAGCCCTTTCAACGATTATGGATTGCGAAGACTCTGTAGCAGCAGTTGATGCTGAAGATAAAGTTCTAGTCTATCGAAACTGGCTTGGTTTGATGAAAGGGGATTTGTCGGCAACTTTCGTAAAAGCCAATAAGACAATGACCCGTACATTGAATCCAGATCGTTGCTATGTTTCACCAGTTGGGGAGGAATTTGTACTTCGTGGGCGGTCCTTAATGTTTTCACGCAACGTGGGGCATTTAATGACAATCAATGCCATATTAGATCAGAATGGAGAGGAGATTCAGGAAGGGATACTTGATACAGTAGTTACAAGTTTACTTGCAAAGCATTCTCTTTTGGGAAATGGTCCATATCAAAATTCATCCAAAAACTCTATATATATCGTAAAACCGAAAATGCATGGTTCAGCAGAAGTGGCTTTTGCAAACCAACTGTTTGATCGTGTAGAAGATCTGCTAGGATTGGAACGAAATACACTAAAAATGGGGGTTATGGATGAAGAACGGCGTACATCATTAAACTTAAAAGCGTGCATCCGTGAAGTATCAAGCCGGGTTGTCTTTATTAATACTGGATTCCTTGATCGAACGGGTGATGAAATGCATACTTCAATGGGATCAGGACCGATGATTCGTAAAAATGAAATGAAATCATCTGCATGGCTCCAAGGCTATGAAAAGTCAAATGTGAATAATGGTCTTGAAACAGGCTTCCAAGGTCGTGCCCAAATTGGAAAAGGGATGTGGGCGATGCCTGACCTGATGGAGGATATGCTAAAGCAAAAGATCGGTCACCCAAAGGCTGGTGCAAATACAGCATGGGTTCCATCACCCACAGCCGCAACTCTTCATGCAATGCATTATCACCAAGTTGATGTGACCAGGGTTCAAAATGATCTTTTAAATGATATCAAAGATTTACGAAATGAAATTTTACAAATTCCAGTTGCTAAAAGTCCGCAATGGGGCTGCGAAGAGATTCAAGAAGAACTTGATAATAATGCACAAGGAATTCTTGGCTATGTGGTTCGCTGGGTTGAGCAAGGAATTGGCTGTTCGAAGGTACCTGACATCAACAATATAGCTCTGATGGAAGATCGCGCCACATTAAGGATTTCTAGCCAACATATGGCGAACTGGCTTCACCATGAGATTTGCACAAAAGAACAAGTATTGGAAACACTGCAGCGCATGGCAAAAGTGGTTGATGCCCAAAATGCCGGAGACCCTGCATATCGGGCTATGTCTATAGACTTCGATAACTCTATTGCATTCAAAGCAGCATGTGACCTTGTATTCCAAGGCTATGACCAACCGAACGGCTATACAGAACCAATTTTACATCGTCGTCGTTTAGAAGCAAAAGCAAAATTTGCAGTTAAACAATAGCCTATTTGAAAAAGGATAACCCATTTAGAGCCTGACCCCTTGATATCATAGTATATAGCTAAAATTTAGTAGACTTTTGCTGTATTTTATTGTTGAGGGGTCTGGCTCTTTGTTTTTATAGAGATTTTGGAGTTTTAGATACATGTGTAGCAGACCTGAAACAGGCTAATGACTCATCGAACAAGTATGCTATAATGATGGAATAGTAAGGAACCAAACAGAGGTGAACAATTTTGGAAAGAGAGAATATGGTCAAATCTGTGAGCAGGGCACTCGATATTATTTCGCTTGTTAGCAAGAAAAAGGGCGGATTGGGTGTTACCGAGATTTCCAAACATATTGATATTAATAAGAGCTCAGTGTATCGAACTCTATCAACACTAGTCCAATATGGTTATATTGAGCAGGATGAAGTAACAAGTCGCTATAAGCTTGGTTACAAATTTTTAGAGGTCAGTTCTAAACTTTTAGAATCAATTGATTTGAGATCAGAAGCAAGGTCATTCCTACTGGAACTTGAAAATGAAACGAATGAAGTTATCCACCTTGTTGTTTTTGACCAAGGGGAAGTTGTCTATATTGAAAAATTAGATGGTACTGAAACACTTAGAATGCATTCAAAAGTCGGGAAAAGGGCACCAATGCACTGCACTTCTGTAGGGAAAGCGATTCTGGCTCACCTGCCAACAACTGTGGTTCTTGATATTTTAGAGCGAAAAGGAATGCCCGTTCATACGGACAAAACGATTACTGATAAAGATATATTCCTTAAGGTACTTGCGGAAGTGAGACAAAAAGGCTTTGCACTTGACCTAGAGGAAAATGAGTACGGTATCACCTGTATTGCCGCCCCAATCTTTGACCATATTGGCAAGGTCATTGCGGCTGTTAGCATTTCAGGTCCGACAATGCGTATGAAGGATGAACGGTTAAAACATCTGCAAACACGTATGATTCAAATAGGTAACCAAATTTCAACAAGGCTAGGCTTTATGGGAAAAATTTAATTGTCGGATTTCTTTGAAATCGGGCACTTTTTTCGTTTTAGGGAGATATAAGAAGCATTAACACTTAAATTATCTTTGCAAACAATCTATATATCACCTTATAAGAATTTTTATATATTTTTATTGTCCAAAAAAAATATTAATCACTGGAGCAAAAGTTAAAACGGTTCTCAATAATGCTGACGAATCGTAGACCCTAATAATTTGAAGAATTGTACGCCTGAAGCGAAGCTTCCGTAGTAGATGCTGCCTACTTTTTGGAAGTTAATAAATCAAGTGAAACAAGTTATATCAAACTCTATTCATGACATATTCATCATTTGCATTGTTATCGGAGTTATAGCTTTTGTAGCTGGCTTGTTCATGAAAGAGATTCCATTATCCAAAACGTCCGTCAAAGAAACAAAATTAGATTCTTGATTTAATAGGATTTTTCAAAGGTACCTTGCCTTTCGTGCTAAATGACATGATTAATGCTATAATTAGGGTTAGATTTGGTTTCTAAAAGGAGTTAACTATCAAATGAAGTTCGTGAAATCACAAATGAAACAATTGATCAAAGACAATAAAGAATTGCAAACGCGTTTAAAAGGGTTGATGGAAGAACTAGACCTTGAAAAAAACTTTGCACTAAAGGCTCTGTATCATTCAGAAGTTGCTGAGGGCGGCAAATATCAGTTAGCATACCAAGCACTTGACTTGCCCAAAGGGTAGGTCATTTTTTTTTGTTGTGTTTTAAATGTTGTCATGGTGGACTCGTCAAAAATGACCTGTTACTCAGAAACTGAAGCTTTTACGAAACAGCTTTTAATAGATACTTGCTTGGATATTCTGAAATGGAATGGAGAATAGTAAAGGTAAAAAGGAGGTCTTGTAATGAGTTTGGATTTGAATAGCACAGAAAATGGAGAAGAAAAGGATAAACTAAATGAAGTTCTTGAACATTCAATCGAAATGGAAGAAGACTTAATGAGGAATTATCTTATAACTGCTGAGCGGGTTCATGATGATAATGAACTGAAGGAACGTCTTGAAAACTTTGCCGAAGGTAATGCGAAAAGGACAAAACAACTTATTGATGAACTGAAAGAAAGTAAACCGAAATAGAAGAAAGCTGTGCGGATACATGGGATCCCACAGCTTTTTGTTTTTTATGGAACATAGAGCGTCATAAAGTGGTTGCATTAACTATTTTAACTTTTTAAATTATATTTACACTGTGAAAGCTTCTGTGTTTCTTTGTAATTACTGCTACCCGAATAGATAAAGCGATAGCAAGTAATGAAAAAACAATTATCAAACAAATTACACCAATCCAACCATATGCACTAAAAAAAGCCCCACTTACTGTTCCACCAACACTTGAGCCAGCGTAGTAAAAGAATAAATATAGAGAAGATGCCTGTGCTTTATCATGGGTTGAAAGCTTGCCGATCCAACCACTTGCAATGGAGTGTCCAGCAAAAAAACCAAATGTAAAAATCCCAAGCCCAATAAATTTTAACCAAAGATTTGTATTCAATGTAATGCATGCCCCGATTAATAAAATTAACAGTGATAATTGCAAAGTCTTACTCCGCCCATGTTGATCCGCTAACATACCCATCCAGGTTGAACTAAACGTTCCAACAATGTACACAACAAAAATAAATCCTACAATGGTTTGGCTTAGGGAGTAGGGTGGAGCTACTAGTTGAAATCCTATGTAATTATATAAGGCCACAAAGCTTCCGAGTAGTAAAAATCCGATTCCAAATAAATAAAGTAACCCTGGTTCTTTAAATTGACTAAGTTGCGATTTTACTAATTTTTTAATTTCAAATTTTCGTGGTTTGAAATGGTTTGACTTTGGTAATGTAAACCAAAATAACAAGCTTGCTAATAAGCTTAGAATACCAATCCCAACAAGGGCAATTTTCCAATCAAAAAGATCTGTTAACACTCCACCAATTATCCGACCACCCATTCCGCCGATTGAATTACCACTAATGTATAAACCCATTGCAAGTCCAAGATTCGAAGGCTCAATTTCTTCCCCTAAATATACCATGGCGACCGCCGGTAATCCTGCTAACATTACCCCTTGGATGATCCTAAAAATAAGGAGGAAATGAAAGTTTGGACTTAACGCAGTTAAGATCGCTAAAATAGAAGAAGCAACCAAAGATAGTGTCATAACAGATTTACGTCCAAATACCTCTGATAGTGAACCAACAAATAACATACTAATGGCCAAGGCAATCGTTGTGGAAGACAATGTTAAACTCGAAACAGCAGGCGATATGTGAAATTCCTTTGCTATCTCCGGTAACAAGGGTTGAGTACTCCAGAGGATGGCAAAAGTGTTAAAGCCGCCAGCAAACAAGGCTAAATTTGCCATCCGAAAGGTCTTTGTCCCACGTTTTATAAAACTCATGATCGTCTTTTTCTCCCCCATCAAAAAATGGAAATCAACATTTCTTTAATTCTATTTTACTCCAGTTTATGGACAACTTCTATTTGCAAATTTCATAAAAAGTGGAAAAAAATATTGCGCACGAATGTAAGTGGTACAACCAGGTCCTCTAGAAAAGCCAAACTGAATCCTAAAAAAAACCGAGTATTTAATCTTTACAGAATTAAAGGCTCGATTTCTTATTTTCTTCTTTCATTAATCTTTTAAAATAAACCTTCCAAAAACCCCGGCATGATCAGATGGCCATAAACCAGATGATGTTCGATCTTGTTGAGTTCCTCCAACCAAATCTGCTTCAATCGGTTTCCAACCATTTTTATATAAAATAAAGTCAATTCTACCCTTTAAATCTGACACAGCATTTAATAGGTCAGCATCTTGACAACAAGTAAACCCAGGTCCATTGCCAACGTTTCTCCACGTATCATCAAATCCCTCATTGATAAAAATGCTATAGGTTGGTGTATCACTACTAATAGCATTTGAGTTCAAATCCCCAGTTATTATTAGGGGCAGCTCCGTTTTGGCGGGGCCACTCAATATCTCTCTTGCTTGCTTAACTTGAATTTCTGGAATAGTTTCTAAGTGGGTGTTAATTACTCTGAAAATTTGTCCATCAGTCCGAATATCGACAGATGACCAGCCCCGATAGATCACAAAGTTTTGTCCATTAAACTGAACGGTTAGATTTGTTTTGAAGTTTGCCGAATATCTCCTGACAACTTGGAGTCTATGGTCTTTGCGAATCAATAGTACATCTCTATCCAACAGCCGAACAACATTTCCATTACTATCAGGGAGCTCGGCTGATGCGTTTCGGTTTTGAACAGCAATTTCGTAGTCTAATCCCCTACTATTTAACTCAATCATTAACACCCTTAAAAAATCAAAGGTAACGATTCGAAAATTTGGGATTGCAAGTTGCCAGCTTACTACTTCCTGCAAACCGATAAGAGTAGGTTTCTTTAGTGCAATCTCACGGGCAATGACCTTCATTCGGGCATGATAATTGGTCGCAAGAAATTGTCGAAATACCTCGGTTACCCGCCGAGGAAATTGTTGTGGCAGAGCAGACATTAATGGCGTTAGGTCTGTACCCATATACAGATTCCACGTTAAAAATGAAAGTCGGAATTCATTTTTTATTGACTTCAATTCTTCACCCCCATACTATTAGCAAATGAAGCATGATGATAAACGGAAACGGCAATATAACCAATGAGAACATTAATAACTTAATTTGATAAAGGCGTGGGTGGAAAAAGAGAGAATGTTAACACAATCTACTATTAGGTAAAAGTTTAGTAAAATTATTGAATTGTTTTACTAATTAAAATAAAATAAAGTTTAAGATAATTGACAGGTGGGAGGAAATGAAAAGGCACGTCACTAGGTTAAATACATTATTCAAAGACCTGTATCAGACATTGCCTGAAAAAGCATTTTTTGCTCCAGGGAGAATTAATTTAATTGGCGAAGATACTGACTATAATGGTGGACATGTTTTTCCATGCGCAATTACATACGGAAAGCCCTTGGTACCAACCTTAAGTACTGTAAAGGTTTATACCGAACTCATGAGAGAAACAGCAGTAGATACACTTTTAGAGCGAAATGAAGGCAGAACAGTCTCAAAAAAATAACATCGAAACGAAGCTAATACTGAGAAATAGTAGTTTTTAGTCATTACAAAGTAGTTGGAATAAAAATTCGTCTAACACTACACTGATAAATTGGGGATGTTTTATGAGTAAATTATCTATCATGGCTTATACGTTTGGGGCTCTCCTTTTTCTCGTAAGTTTTTCGATGTCGATATTTTATGGATACAAGGTAGTTGCCCATGATTTGCCTGTTGAAAAGAAAACTCAAGCAAAGTTCCACTACCATTTTGTTCTTGTGCCAGAGGAGCTCGACAATGAATATTGGAGACTTGTTGAGAAAGGGGCCAAGGAGGCCGCTAAAGAAAATGGTGTTATGCTAGAATATACTGGACCTAAACAAGCGAATATTGATGACCATTTAAAAACGATAGAAATGTCGGCTGCTTCTAAAGTGGACGGAATTATCACACAGGGATTAAGTGATGAGCAATTTACTCCACTTATCAATCGAGTTGAAGCTGGTGGAATACCCGTTATTACGATCGATACGGATGCTTCAAATAGTAACCGCCGAGCATACATAGGAACGGATAATTATTTATCAGGATATTTAGCTGGAAAAGCATTAATAACAGATACAAAGGGACAAGCCAATGTTGCTATTATTACTGGGAGTTTCTATGCGAACCATCAGCAACAACGTGTAAAGGGTTTCAGGGATGCAGTGAAAGTAGAAAAGGGAATTCATATCGTTGATGTGGAAGAATCCGAAATTAGCAGAGTTCGAGCTGCAGAAAAAACATACCAAATATTGCAGGCACATCCCGAGGTTAATGCATTTTTTGGGACAAGTGCCCTAGATGATATTGGAATTGCCCAAGTGGTCGAGCAATATAAAAAACAAGATCGCATTTATATTATTGGATTTGATACACTGCCGGAAACTCTTGAATATATTCGTAAGGGAACCATCAAGGCAACCGTTGTTCAGGAACCATATGAAATGGGATATGGAGCTGTAAAAATGATGATTGATCTGATCAAAGGGAAATCGGTGCCGCCAATTATCCATACAAATACGAGAATAATGAGATTAGAAGATTTACCTCTAGATAAACATGGTGGAGTGGAGGAGAGCCAATGATGTTGTTTCGAATCAGATCGAAATTACTTCTCTATTTCATCATTCTTGTAGTTTTGTTAACTTCTGTTGGCGCCTTTTTTTATAACAGAAGTGAAAAATTAATGAATGAATACGATAATAGCTTTGAACGTTTCCTTTTGTTAAATGATATCTATCAACGTAGTAATCTGAGCACAGAAAAATTGCATGCTTATATTATTGATAAGGATGAACGATATTTAAAGGACTTTCAAAAAGAAAAATTACTATTAATTACGGACCAAAAGAGGCTTTATAAAGTAATGAGCACAAATGAAATAACGCTTATTAATTACAAAAATATGATTGATAGTTTCTTGCAAGAAAGTGATGCAACTGTTGAGGCTTTTCAAAAAAATGATATTAATAATTATTCCTATCACTTTAATGAGGTATTGAAAATCACTTCATTCCTGCAAGAAAGTACACTTGCTCTGTTAAATAATAAACTAACTGATTATCAAAAATTTTATGATCAAATGGAAATGAAAAATCATTATTATAAACTAATGTCAATTTGCCTTTTTGCGGCTGCATTTTTTCTAAGTACCTTGATAGCCTTATGGATTTCGGGTGGGATTACAAAACCGATAAGACTTTTGTCACAAGCTGCAAAGCAAATATCAACAGGGAATTTAGCGGGAGAAGATATTCAGATCACAACAAAAGACGAATTGAAGCTACTAACCGAAACGTTTAACCAAATGCGCACCAATATACGGCAACTCGTAACCGAAATTCAACAAAAATCAGAATTAGATCAACTTTTAAAAGATTTAGAGCTAAGAAGCTTGCAGAGTCAAATTAATCCACATTTTTTATTCAATACATTGAATACTGTTTCAAAAATGGCTTATTTGGAAGATGCCGAGCAAACTTCGAGATTAATAGAAGCAGTTGCCGCGATACTGAGGTACAATTTAAGCGAATTCGATAAAGCATCGACACTTAGAGATGAAGTGAAAATTGTTCAAGAGTATTTTTATATTCAACAAACACGTTTTGGGGAACGGATACAATTTGTTACCGACATACAGGATGATTGTCTAGATATTGAAATACCAAGTTTAATTTTACAGCCATTAATTGAAAACGCATTCATCCATGGTGTTGAATCATATGAAGAAAACGGAGTAATCCTTCTCAATATTTATCGGCAAACTGATCGAATTTGTGTAGAAGTTAGAGATAATGGAGTTGGAATGGATATAAGCACAAAAAATAGATTGTTAGATTTTGTTTTAGGAATTGAAAAGGATGATAGTTCCGAATCTGAAAAATCCAATACCCATTCAATGGGTATTGGAGTGAAAAATGTGATAAGAAGGCTTCAACTCTTTTACCATAGAAACGATATTGTTGAAATTGAATCAGATCATATGAAAGGGACAAATTTCAGATTGATGATTCCTGACACTGCAAAAGGGGGGAAACGTGCTTGCTGAAAATTCTAATTGTGGATGATGAAGTTCTTGAACGAAAAGCGCTGACGAAAATCATAAACAGTTCTTTGCAGGATGTAATCGTCATTGGCGAAGCACCAAATGGAAGAAGAGCGGTAGAAATGGCAAAGGAGCATAGGCCAGATATCATTTTTATGGATATTAAAATGCCTGGAATTGATGGAGTTCAAGCAGTTAAAGCAATTAAAAAGATTGATCCAAGTATTCGATTTATCATGGTTTCAGCCTATAATACGTTTAAATATGCAAAAGAGGTAATGCAAAGGGGTGTCAAGGAATACATCTTAAAGCCAAGCAGAAAACAAGATATTTTGGCGGGGTTACAACGTGTTTCCAACGAAATTTTAGAGGAGCGGAAACTTATAGAAGAACAGCAATGGTTACGGGAAAACTTGGATCGTGCTGTTTCAATCGCTCAAAAAGAATGGGTATCATCATTATTATTGAACCAAGTTCAAGATATTACCTTTGATGAATGGGGCCAACTTTTAGGGGTTGAAATTACTTCCGGGTATATGATGCTTTTTTCGGTAAGAACGAAAGAAGGAACTGAACTATCCCAAAGTGAAAAACAAAACTGGTATATGTGGCTTAAGGATGCACTAAAATCAGTCGTAAAAAAACAAGAAATTATGATTGGGCCCTTAACAGACTCACAAGTAGCAGTTTTATTCTTATGTAAGAAGACAACTGAAAAAATACTTTTTAAAACGAATGCCCAGACCATAATCAATAACCTGATTTCCCTTTTCCAAAGTAAAGAACTTAATGCTGAATTAAGGATTGGGATCGGTCTCCCTTACAATCTTGCTCATGACCTAAATAAATCTTACCATGAAGCGGTTTTAGCATTAAACCAACTCTTAAAAACCCCAAATCGAAAGTATTTATTTGGTGACAAACAGGGATCTGCTGAAACAACGTCAACGGGTTTTATTGAGGTCGAGAAAAAACTACTGGATGCTGTGCGTCAAGGCGATGTGAATCAGGTCTTGTTTATTTTTGATTCGTTTGTTTCGAATCATGCAGCGAACAAAAATTTAAAAGCAACCTTTGTAAAAAAATCATTTGATGAATTATTTATTCTGATTTCCCGCATGCTTCATGATCTTGGTATAAGCTATGACCGCACTCCTGAAGTAAGTGAGGTGGAGGATATTGAAACCATTTTTGAAAAGGGAAAATCACATTTAATGTTGGTTGTTCACCATGTGCAAGTTTGGAGAAATAACCATGCTAAGGGAATGTTACATAAAGCGAAGGAGTATATTGAAAATCATTTTGCAGATTCGATTACTTTGGAATCAGTTGCAGAATATGTAGAGTTAAGTCCTTATTATTTTAGTAAATTATTTAAAGATCGGTTTGGTATGACATTTATTGATTATTTGACAGAAATAAGGATTAGACATGCAAAAGCTGAAATCATCGATCCTACAAAAAGCTTGAAGGAAATCTGCTTTTCGATCGGCTACAAAGATCCGAACTATTTTAGTCGTGTATTTAAAAAGAATGTAGGTTTATCCCCAACTGAATTTCGAAGATCCTTTGCTAGTAAATAGATGGTAGATAAAAGTTCCAACTTTGCCCGTTGCTTTCCGCTCCGGGCACTTGCTTTCCGCGGGGAGGGATGGGAGCCTCCTCGGCGTACCGCCTGTGGGGTCTCCCATTCCCTCTAATCCCGCAGGAGTCAGGTGCCCTCCGCTCCAATCAACTCAATGTTGGCAGTGCCCCTAGAAGACAACATAATAGATTTATAAAAAGGCCAATTGTATTTTTGGCCTTTTTACTATTTTGTCCTTCTTAAATAGTCCTGTTGATTGCCGCTCAAATCAACAATACGCTTTAGCATTGCTTTTTTATTACATAAATATTACAAAGATTGCAAAATAATCTAGGAAATCACAATAATATGCTATTCATTGGATCTATTGAACGAATAGGCCACATGATAACCTACTTGTAAGGGCTTACAACAAGGGTATGTTAATCAGTGTTTTAGTAACTTACCAAAGTCTTTACCAAATAGGAAAAGGAGAGTGACAACATGGTTAAAATGAAGAAAGGTTTAATTCTATCTTTAACAGTTGCATCTAGTATTCTATTAGCAGCAGGTTGCAGCAGTTCGACTAGTGGTTCAGATTCTAGCAAGGGAGGAGATCTTCCAGCTGTCGGTGCAACAATTTACAAATTTGATGATAACTTCATGTCCTACGTACGCCGTGCAATGGAAGATTCAGCAAAAGGTAAAGTCAAGTTAATGCTTAATGATTCTCAAAATGACCAATCAAAACAGATCGAGCAGGTAGATACTTTGATTGCAAAAGGAGCAAAATCTCTAGCAATTAACTTAGTTGATCCAAAAGCGGCTCAAACGATTATAGACAAAGCAAAACCAAAAAATATACCGGTTATCTTCTTTAATAAAGAGCCAGACGCCAGTGTATTAAAAGGCTACGATAAAGCGTATTATGTTGGGACAACATCCTCAGAATCAGGCGTTCTTCAAGGACAATTAATCGCAAAAGCTTGGGAAGCAAACAAAGATAAATATGATAAAAATAAAGACGGTATCCTTCAATACGTTCTTCTAAAAGGTGAACCAGGGCACCCAGATGCAGAAGCCCGTACGAAGTTTGCAATAAGTACGGTCAAAGAAAAAGGCATTAAAGTAGAAGAATTAGCAATGGATACTGCAATGTGGGATGCCACAAAAGCAACTGAAAAGATGGATGCATGGTTAGCAAAATACAATGACAAAATTGAATTTGTAATCGCTAACAACGACGGTATGGCATTAGGTGCTGTAGCTTCTCTAGAAAAAGCAGGCTATTTCACAGGTGATAAATTTATGCCAGTTGTAGGTGTAGACGCTATACCAGAAGCACTTGAAATGATTGAAAATGGAAAAATGGTTGGAACAGTATTGAATGATGCCAAAAACCAGGGTAAGGCAACCATTGATCTTGCAACAAATGCTGCAAAAGGTAAAGATGTTTTAGACGGAACTGAGTGGAAGCTAGATGATAATAAAGCAGTTCGTGTTCCTTACATTGAAGTAACAAAGGATAATATTCAAGTTGGTAAAGACGCTTATAAATAAGGATAAAACGGCACTTGTTTTTGCCTGAATCTTTCAATTAGATCACTCAGGTCAAAGTCAAAGAGCTGGGGAACTAGGAATAATTTAGAAATCAACTTATCGATTTAGTAAATCAATAAGAACAATTTTTTGAACAGAAGTAGCGCCTTAGTCCAGTCCTAAGGGAATTGCCGGTCCCTTCCTTCATGATGTGGCCGGCTCGAGGGCGCTCCTCGAAGAAAGGAAAAGATGACGCTTTTCCTTTCTTCGGGGTAAAACTCCAAAGGATAGTACCTTGGAGCTGGATGCCGCAATAACTGCATATTCTCAAATAATGTATGGTGAAGCATCAATTTTGACATTACATAGGATTGAATGAATTTTTCCCAATTTAATCTGCTACCAACTCAAGGCAGATTGGTTAACCATCAAAGGGGATTACCACCATTGTTAAATGTTTCACTCAACGCGAGGAGGTTTGCTCATGTCAGGTACTAATGCTACCCATTTACTTGAAATGATTAATATTACAAAAAGATTCCCTGGGGTACTTGCTTTAAACAATGTTTCCTTAAAAGTAAAAGCTGGTACGGTACATGCCCTTATGGGTGAAAACGGCGCAGGAAAATCAACGTTAATGAAATGCTTATTTGGCATTTATTCAATGGATGAAGGCAGTATTCTTTTTGAGGGAAAAGAGGTTGCATTTGCTAATTCCAAACAAGCACTGGAAAATGGCGTTTCCATGGTCCACCAGGAATTAAATCAGGTACGTCAGCAGAATGTTATGGATAATATTTGGCTTGGCCGTTATCCGAAAAAAGGTATTTTTATCGATGAAAAGAAGATGTATGAGGACACTGTCGGCATATTCAAAAATCTAGACATTACGATCGACCCTCGTAGTAAGGTAAGTACCTTATCGGTTTCCGAAATGCAAATGGTAGAAATCGCTAAAGCTGTCTCTTACCATTCAAAAATTATTGTAATGGACGAACCAACCTCATCACTTACAGAAACCGAGGTAAATCATCTATTTAGAATCATCAGAAGACTCCAAGGTGAGAATGTTGCGATTATTTACATCTCACACAAAATGGAGGAAATCTTGAAAATTTCTGACGAAGTGACGATCATGCGCGACGGTCAGTATATTGCGACAAAAAATTCGAAAGAAATTACTACTGATGAAATCATTAAGCTCATGGTTGGACGTGATTTATCACAACGGTTCCCCGCTAAAGTCAACAAGCCTGGAGATGTCATTTTAAAGGTTTCTGACTTTACGGCAGAGACGCAGCCTTCTTTTTCTAATGTAAGCTTCGAGCTAAAAAAAGGGGAGATATTAGGAATTGCTGGTTTGGTGGGTTCAAAGAGGACTGAGGTTGTCGAAGCGATATTTGGGATTAGAGGACTAAAATCAGGATCGCTTGAACTACATGGAAAAGTCGTCAAAAATCATTCTCCGCAGCATGCAATTAAAAATGGCTTTGCACTAGTTACCGAAGAACGAAGGTCAACAGGTATTTACCCAGAGCTTAGCATTAGCTTTAACTCTATTATTGCTAATCTAAGACAATACAAAACCAAAGGTATTTTTCTCTCAAATCGAAAGGTTTTTGATGATACAAAATGGGTTATCGATTCCATGAACGTTAAGACTCCATCCCAAAAGACGCCGATCGGGAGCTTATCTGGTGGAAACCAACAGAAGGTAATTATTGGACGATGGTTATTAACAAAACCGGACATTTTATTGCTCGACGAACCTACAAGAGGAATTGACGTCGGAGCAAAGTTCGAGATTTACCAGTTAATTAATGAATTAGCTTCTGAAGGTAAAGGAATTATTATGATTTCATCCGAAATGCCAGAACTTTTAGGTGTTACAGATAGGATTTTAGTTATGAGCAATGGAAAAGCAGCTGGAATTGTAGAAACTGCAACAACGTCTCAAGAAGAAATTATGCGATTAGCGGCTTTGTATTAGGAGGAATTTCAAATGAAAAATTCAGCTACACAAAAAACCAGTCTATCTAAAATGCTCTTTGATAATGTCATTTATGTATTTTTAATATTGCTTGTCATTGGGATTGTAATCGCTTCTCCTGACTTTCTATCTGTCACGAACCTTATTAATATATTAAGTCAATCATCATCCCGTATTATCATTGCACTCGGAATGGCCGGAATCCTGATAACTGCCGGAACAGACTTATCCGCTGGTCGGATGGTCGGACTAGCAGCTGTAATCTCTGCATCGCTTTTGCAAGCATCCGATTATGCCTATAAAATGTATCCACATTTGGCTGAATTACCGCTATTCGTTCCGATTTTAATTGCAATGGTGGCAACTGGTCTAATTGCTACATTAAATGGTTTGATTGTGTCAAAACTTTACGTGCCGCCTTTCATAGCGACATTGGGAATGATGATTGGTGTGTATGGCCTAACATCTATCTACTTTGACCGTCCACCGTATGGAGCCCAGCCTATTGGGGGCTTGAGTAAAAAGTTTACCAATTTTGCACAACACGGAATTCCTGTTGGTTCATATGAAATTCCATATCTTGTGATATATGCCATAATAGCTACTGTAGTTATTTGGGTTATTTGGAATAAAACGCAACTTGGTAAGAATATGTTTGCAATCGGTGGTAATCCTGAAGCAGCAAAGGTTTCTGGTGTTAACGTTGCAAAAAATATAATTATTATCTACATGATTGCTGGCCTTTTATATGGATTTTCTGGAACACTAGAAGCTGGCCGCGTTGGTAGTGCAACTAACAATACAGGTAACATGTACGAACTTGATGCAATCGCAGCATGCGTCGTCGGTGGAGTATCTTTATCAGGTGGTATCGGTACAATCTCAGGTGTTGTTACTGGAGTTCTAATTTTCCAAATCATCAACTATGGTCTTGCTTTCCTTGGTGTGAGTCCATACATCCAATACATTGTTAAAGGTCTAATCATTGTCGTAGCTGTTGCTTTTGATATGCGTAAACATTCGAAGAAAAAATAAAAACTATGGTGCCTGGCACTACAAAATGCCAGTTTTGGGTTCCAGACACTATTCAAAAATATTCTCTTAATATGGCGTATTCATTTTGTCCAAACATATGATTATAGAGTGACCTAGCAGTTCTTAAGGGGGAATTCTATTGGAAAAGGAAGCCGTTATTGATGGGGAATACCGTTATTCATTAAAAAGGATCTGGGATCGTGATAATCCCAGAAAAGCTGTCTTTATTATGTTAAATCCAAGTACAGCAGATGAAACAATTGATGATCCTACCACAATTAGATGCATATCTTTTGCTAAAAGGTGGAATTGTGGCGCTTTAGAAATAGTCAATGTGTTTGCCTATAAAGTTAGTAATTACAAACAACTAAAATCCCTTTCTAAAATAGAGGCAACAGGTATCGATAATGGAGTCTATATTGAAGAGGCATTGAATAATTCTATTATGAAAGTAGTGGCTTGGGGCGAACATGTAACCATGCATCATAAAAATTACCAGGAATTATCTGAGCAATTAAAAGGGCATAAATTAGTCTGCCTTGGAACAACAAGAGAGGGTCATCCCAGAAACCCGTTATCCGTGAAAAGTACAACCAATCTGGAGCCCTTTAATTTTAGTTAACGTATTTTAACGGACTGGCTTTGGATAAAAACTAGTTTAACAAAATGGGATCTAATTTGAATTCGAAACAACATACATGATATGGTAGCCTTCCAAGTATATTATTTGGAGGGCTACGTCAGTTTAGCAAAAAGGAGAAAATAAATGATTAAATTCGATAATGTTTCAAAGCGATACCCAGAAGGAACTAATGCGTTAAATTCACTTTTCCTTGAAATAAATAAAGGGGAATTCTTTATCATCATTGGCCCGAGTGGATGTGGGAAATCGACATTGCTTAAAACAATCAATCGCTTAATTGATATTTCGGATGGGACGATTTTAATAAATGGTAAAAAAATAAGTAATTATGACATACATGAATTGCGATGGAGTATCGGGTATGTCCTGCAGCAAATTGCCCTTTTTCCACATATGACAATTGAAGAAAATATTGCAGTCGTTCCTGAATTAAGAAAATGGGATCGGAAGAAGATTCGGCATCGTGTTGATGAACTGTTAGCAATGGTTGGTCTCGAACCAGAAAAATATCGAAGTCGAAAACCGAAAGAACTATCTGGAGGTCAGCAACAAAGAATTGGTGTGATTCGAGCCTTGGCGGCAGACCCTGAAATTATCTTAATGGATGAACCATTTAGTGCACTCGATCCGATAACAAGAGAAAAGTTGCAGGATGAACTTCTTGATCTCCAAAAAGGAATCAAGAAAACGATCGTTTTCGTAACACACGATATGGAAGAAGCCTTAAAGCTTGGCGACCGGATTTGTATAATGAAGGATGGGGAAGTGGTTCAGACTGGAACACCATTGGAACTCTTGCAAAATCCTGCAAATGAATTTGTGAAAGAATTCGTTGGAGAGCAGAAAGTTTCATTCAATAAACAAATGAATCTGGTCAAAATACTGAATCAAACTCCCCCTGAAAAAACACCAATAATGAATAATGTGGAACCTTTTCCGATTACTTCCTCTTTAAAGGAAACACTTACTTTCTTAGCACAACACGAACAGTTGTTAGTAGAAGATGACGGAGAAATTATTGGAACGATTAACAGGCAAGTTGCTCTTCAGTATTTAGCGGATAGCTTGCAAGAAAGAGGAAAAGGAAATGAATAAGTTGGTAGATGTTTTCCATGAAAGACGAGCTGAGCTTATTACGGCGTTACTTGAGCATATCCAGATTTCCTTTATTGCCCTCATTTTTGCTGTCATAATTGCGATCCCACTTGGAATTTACTTAACAAGAAATAGAAAACTTGCTGAAGGAATTATTGGAATTACAGCTGTTTTCCAAACCATCCCTTCACTGGCTTTACTCGGGCTTTTAATACCGATTTTTGGAATAGGGAAGATTCCTGCGATTATCGCCCTTGTTATCTATGCGCTACTGCCGATTCTCAGAAATACATATACAGGAATTAAAGAAGTGGATCCCTCTTTGATTGAAGCTGCAATGGCTATGGGAATGAATAATAGTAAAAGGCTGGTAAAGGTAGAGCTTCCTTTGGCCATGCCGGTTATCATGGCTGGGATTAGAACAGCAATGGTTTTAATAGTTGCAACAGCAACACTTGCTGCCCTCATTGGAGCGGGTGGATTAGGAGACCTCATCCTTCTTGGTATTGACCGAAATAATTCATCACTTATCATACTTGGAGCAGTTCCGGCGGCATTACTCGCCATTTTCTTTGATGTAATCCTTCGACAATTCGAGCGTTTATCTTTTAAAAAGACGTTGACTACGCTCGGAATTGTTGCGTTAGCAGCAATAATGATTGGGGTCATTCCCTTGGTTTCCAAACAAGATCAGAAAAATATCGTGATTGCTGGTAAACTTGGCTCAGAACCCGAAATATTGATCAATATGTATAAGCAACTCATTGAAAATGAGACGAACTTGCATGTAACCTTAAAACCAGGATTAGGGAAAACTTCATTTGTGTTTAATGCACTTAAATCAGGAAGTATCGATATTTATCCAGAATTCACAGGTACAGCAATTTCAGAATTTTTAAAGGAAACAGCAGTCAGTACGAATAGAAAAGAAGTATATGAGCAAGCGAGAACCGGTATGCTGAAAAATTTTAAAATGTATTTGTTAAAGCCAATGAAATTTAATGATACCTATGCATTGGCTGTGCCAGAGAAAACTGCTAAACAATACGGATTAACGACCATTTCTGACTTGAAATCCATTCAGCAAAATATAAAAGCAGGCTTTACATTGGAGTTTTCTGACCGGGAGGATGGATATCGTGGTATTCAAAAATTGTATGGAATAAAGTTTCCAAATATTATCACGATGGAACCAAAACTTAGGTACAATGCGATTAATACAGGTGATATAAATCTCGTAGATGCCTACTCAACAGATAGTGAATTAGCCAAATTTCACCTCAAAGTACTTAAAGATGATAAAAACCTATTTCCTCCATATCAAGGTGCACCATTACTAAGGAAAGATACAGCAGAAAAATATCCAGAGCTTGTAAAAGCATTAAATAAACTATCTGGAAAAATAAAAGATGATGAGATGAGAGAAATGAACTATCAAGTTAATGTAGAAGGCAAGAGTGCCTCACAAGTAGCGAAGGATTATTTGGAAAAGGAAGGGATTCTTAAATAATATATAGTCTTTTTAAACACTGTTGTTGAGTATGTGGCCTTTTGAAATAATAAAAATGTTTTGTATGAAACTATTTATGTAATATAGTGTTTATAGAAGTCGCAAATAACTTAAAGTGGCAAGAGTAAATGAATCAAAAGAGGGATGATTAGTAATGAATAACTTTACAAAATTTAAAATAACAAAACCAGCAAGTGAAGTATTTGAAGCTTTTGTAGATCCTTCTAAGATCGGAAATTTTTGGTTCTCGTCAAGCTCTGCCAGATGGGAAAAAGGTAAGACGATTACATTGAAATATGATGAATATAATGCTGAACTAGAGATAGAAGTAATCGAAGTTGAGAAAAACAAGAAAATTGTGTTCCGATGGGGCGCAAATGGAGAAGGGCATACTGTTACAATTTCTCTTAAAGAAAGTGATAATACGAGTACCATAATTGAAGTTAATGAAGAAGGTTTTAAAGAAAATGATGATCAGTTAATAAATCAATTAGTAGACAATAAAGAAGGTTGGGTTTTTATGTTGTCCTGTTTGAAGGCTTATTTAGAATTTGGGGTAACAAAATTGAGAGCAGGATTAGTAAAGGGGTAACTAGTAAAAGAGCCAATTGGCTCTTTTATTCTATGCTAAAGTTCCATTTGAGTAATAATTTGCCATAAGCCTTGTTCTTCGATGCTCTATTTTTCTGACCACTGTTCCCGAAAATGTAATAAAGGAAAAATCGAATTATGGTCGAATTAGAAGGGTAAAACCTATTGGTAAATTCTTTGATACGAGAGGGTATGTCAAAATGAAGATCAAACTTTCTAGTGTTATCTTAACTATTATTTCGCTGTTACTTATTTGGGGTGTTGGTTTATATAGCCTTATTAAAAATAATGATGAAGTAATGGTTGTACTTATGCCTTTGTTTACTTATTTGCTTTTTAGAAAGCCCAAAAATAAAAGAGAAAAAATTTAGTTATACTGTTTTAATAGCGCATTTAATTTTTCTTTTGTACATTCAATTAATTCAAAAGGCTTTTTAATGAATGCATTTTTACCAAATGTAATGAAGTAATTTGAAAAAAAGTCGAACTCATGCTTAGAAATAATTCCCTCAACAAATCCTGATCCATCGTCTCTTTTATTCAAATAAATAGTAGGAAAGTTAGCAGATTGATATTTCTCTACACCCTTGTCAGTTAATTCCACATATAAATCCACTCCTTCTTTAGTACTTTCATTAAAAATCAAAAAGCGATTTTTTAAATTTATATCGGATAAGTCGATTGGATCCGTATTTTCATCATGTTTAATAGATTTTATCCGATCACATCTAAAAACCCGATACTCTTTTTTTTGAAAACAGTAAGAGGGACAATACCACTTTCCATCATTTACATAAATACCAATCGGTTGAATTTTTCTGTTACTTACTCCGCCTTTTATTTCATAATGAATAATCAGAACGTCTTGCTGAATTGCTGCATCTAATAATTGTCTTAAATACGGGCTTTCTTCTTGTTGTTGAATAGACAAAAAATCAACTCGGTCAACCATTTTATCAATCGTATCTCTAATATCACCAGATAGATTTAAATAAAATTTCTTTTTTATTGATTCATATTCACTATCAAAGGGGAGAGAAATGGTATGCCTTAATGCATGAAGTGCAAAAAATATAGAAATAACCTCATCTTCACTAAATGCGATGGGAGGAAGAATTCTTTCTTTTAAGACTTGGTAACCTCCATGTGGCCCCACCTCTGAATACAATGGTACTCCCATTTCACCCAATTCTACTAAATCTCTCAATATGGTCCTTTTTGAAACTCCAAATGCTTCAGCTAATTCCCGAACAGTAAATCTTCTCATTCGATTTACCATCATGATCATTTCATTTAATCTTTTTGCTTTAGACATGAATACCTCCGAAAAAAATAAATATGACACAAGTTGTCACTATTATAATATACAATCATTACTAGATAAATGATAAGGAGACTAAAGAGGTTCTACTGTAAAAATTAGAATTAATAATGCTAAGATTCATCAAAATTTAAATGGGAGATGTTTAATTATGTCATTACAACTCAATTCTTTTATCCTCATGAACGGAAGAGCAAAAGAAGCAATTGAATTTTATCAACAGGTATTTGATGCAAAGGTTATTTTTAAGCAGACTATAGGAGAAGGTCCAGATGCATCAAAGTTTAAAGAAAATGAATTAGATTTTATCGCACATTCAATATTAAAAATTGGTGAAACTGAAATAATGGTTGCTGATATTATTCCTTCACTACCTTTTCAAAAAGGAAATCAAATTTCAATTTGTGTCACATGCAATGATAGTACAGAATCAAAATATATTTTTGAAAAATTAAAAGAAAATGGACAAATTGTTAGCGAACTTAATGAAATTCACTTTAGCCCTGCATATGGAATAGTGACTGATAAGTTCGATGTAACCTTCCAAATATTCACTAAAAGATAAGTAAAACCAAGAAAAAAATTTAAATTGATTTCTCCTTGGTGGTTTATCCCATTAGATATAATTATCTGGTACGATAGCTTGGAAAACAAGATTTTTGAGATAAACAAAGGGGGTAATAACGTGGTAATTCTTAAAGCAACATTAAATGATCTTGATTCATTAACGGAGCTTTTTGATTTGTACAGAGTATTTTACCAACAAAAGTCTGACACCCATGGTGCGAGAGAATTTTTGAAAGAAAGGTTAAACAATAAGGAGTCAGTCATTTTTATTGCTCTTGATGAGAATGTACCTGTTGGATTTGTTCAACTGTATCCACTTTTTTCTTCTGTATGTATGGTAAGGACATGGCTTTTAAATGATTTGTATGTGAAAGAAACAGTTCGTGGAAAAGGATTTGGCGAAGGTTTATTAAATAAAGCTATAGCTTATGCGGAAGAAACCGGTGCAAAAGGGTTGACACTCGAAACAGGGGAGAAAAACAAAATAGCACAAAGACTTTATGAGAAAATAGGTTTCAAAAGAGAGACAAGTTATTTCTATCATTATTCGATTTAAATAAAAAGTAGCGTACTTGAAAAATGACAAAAACTAGGTGTATTCTTTTTTTATAGGGTCATTTTTGAGTGATTATGCACTTTAAAAAGAAATTAGTTTGAAAAAGTGCTAATATTTTTCAACTATAAAATATTTAATGTAAAATAAATGCAAAGGGAGTGATTTTTTAGTGAAAGCACAAATAATTCAATCATTCGGAGATCCATCTGTATTTGAACGTAAAGAGATTCCAAAACCTGAAGTTCAACCAGGGCAGGTACTAATCCAAGTAAAGGCAACAAGTGTAAATCCAATTGATACGAAAGTTCGCGGCGGAGCAGTTCCAGCACTTTCCCCTGAGCTACCGGCCGTTTTACATGGAGATGTGGCAGGTATTGTTACAGAAGTTGGCACGGGTGTAACCAATTTTAAACCTGGTGATGAAGTATTTGGGTGTGCTGGAGGATTTAAAGGAACTAGCGGGGCACTTGCAGAGTTTATGCTGGCAGACGCACAATTACTTGCGCATAAACCTAAGAATCTTTCAATGGAAGAAGCGGCAGCATTACCGTTGGTTTCCATCACGGCTTGGGAATCATTATTTACTCGTGGACAACTTAAGGCTGGACAAAAAATACTTATTCACGCTGCAACCGGTGGAGTAGGCCACGTGGCTATTCAGCTAGCAAAATGGGCTGGAGCACAAGTTTTTGCAACTGGCTCATCAAAGGAAAAACTGGATATTGCCACGCAATTAGGGGCAGATGTGGGAATTAATTACCGGGAAGAATCCGTTCAAGATTATCTTCAAAAATATACGGATGGAAAAGGATTCGATATTGTATTTGATACTGTAGGTGGCGAGAACCTCGATCGTTCATTTGAAGCAGCTGCCATTAATGGGACTGTTCTATCCATTGCAACTCGTTCAACTCATGACCTTTCCATTTTACACGCGAAAGGACTTTCACTACATGTTACCTTTATGTTGTTAAAGATACTTGATAAAGACCAGCGTAAACTTCATGGAGAGATTTTGAGTAAGATTGCAGAAACGGTAGAGGAAGGAAAACTTCGTCCACTTATTGACCCAACTACTTTTACATTTGATGAAGTTTCAAAAGCGCATCAATACATGGAATCACAGAAAGCAATAGGGAAAATTGTATTGAAAAATAATTGGTGATACCAATAAACAAACAATATGCAAGTTTCCACATGCGGTGAATATTAAAAAAATAAAGGTGCTTGGCTTTCAATATGAAACAAACATATTGGGGTTAAGCATCTTTTTAATTAGTTTAGGTCTTCACGCATTCCCTTTAATAAAGGCTGTTTTCGTACAGATTGTTGTTTTACGTACCTAGTCTAAAACCCGTAATTACTATGATATCGTGCTCTTTTCTTAAAAATTGCCTACTGATTCATCGATAAACTGATATAACACACCATATTACCATCAAATAGCAACAAAGTTAAGAAAAGAGCCTTAATAAAACATCGCACAAAAACCCACATAACAAAAAATAATTACCCCTATTTTAATTTTGGAGGTATTTCACGTATAATGAAAAACAGTATGATTATGGATGCGATTATTCAATTTGAATAAACTAATAAGTAAATCAGCTAAAACAATATAGGATGAGGTTATTAATTGCATGAATAAACAAAGCTTTACAGACTATCAACTCAGTGATGAAATCATAAGGGCACTTGCTAGCTTGAAATATCTAAACCCAACAGAGGTGCAATCTGAAGTTATTCCAATCGCCATGGAAAAGAAAGACCTTGTCGTGAAATCGCAAACAGGAAGCGGTAAAACGGCATCGTTTGGTATTCCACTTTGTGAAATGGTTGAATGGGAAGAGAATAAGCCCCAGGCACTAATTCTGACGCCGACCCGTGAGCTTGCTGTTCAGGTGAAAGAGGATATCACAAACATCGGAAGATACAAACGAATTAAAGCTACAGCCGTTTATGGGAAAGAACCTTTTGCAAGGCAAAGAGAAGAACTAAAGCAAAAGACCCATGTAGTTGTAGGGACTCCAGGTCGAGTGTTAGACCATATCGAAAAAGAATCATTGGTCCTAGACCATCTTAAATATCTTGTTATCGATGAAGCAGATGAAATGTTGAACATGGGATTCATTGAGCAAGTTGAAGCGATTATCCAAGAGCTTCCAAAAGATAGAGTTACGATGCTTTTCTCAGCTACATTACCAAAAGATATCGAAAAACTATGCCATAAATATATGAAGAATCCTACCGAAATAGTGATCAAAGCAACTGGAATCACGACGGATAAAATTGATCATTCTATTTTGGAAGTAAGAGATGAAGGTAAGTTCTCACTTCTTAAAGCAGTAACAACAGTTGAAAATCCTGATAGCTGTATCATTTTTTGCAGAACAAAAGAAAATGTTGATACCGTGTTCTCACAATTAGAACGATTACATTATTCTTGTGAAAAAATTCACGGTGGAATGGAACAGGAAGATCGATTCTCTGTTATGAATGGCTTTAGAATGGGGAATTTTCGTTATTTAGTTGCTACAGATGTGGCAGCTAGAGGAATCGACATTGAAAACATCTCACATGTCATCAACTATGACCTCCCGATGGAGAAAGAAAGCTATGTTCATCGAACAGGAAGAACAGGGCGTGCTGGAAAATCTGGAAAAGCGATTACATTTGTAACTCCTTTTGAAGATAAATTCTTAGCTGAAATCGAAAGGTATATTGGTTTTGAAATTCCAAAAAAACAGGCTCCCTCAAATGAGGAAGTTGCACGATCAAGAGCTGCCTTTGAAGGTAAAATGGATACACGTCCCAAATCAAAAGTAAGTAAAAGTGCACAGTTAAATAAAGATATTATGAAGCTGTATTTCAATGGTGGTAAGAAAAAGAAAATAAGAGCAGTCGATTTTGTAGGTACCATTGCAAGGATTAATGGAGTAACTGTGGAAGATATCGGTATCATTACAATCCAGGATTCTGTTTCGTACGTTGATATTTTAAATGGTAAAGGCCCACTCGTTCTAAAAGCCATGAAGGATACGACAATCAAGGGGAAACAGTTAAAGGTACAACCTGCGAGTAAGTAAAATGATCATGAGGATTTGAACGTATTTTCATACAATAAAGATAAATACAATTTGTGATGATGTCATATGGCATCATCTTTTTTTTTTAAATATTCCCAATCTAAGTTATCATTATCAATCATTTTTAAATAATTAACCTTATTAACGATTTTATAAGTCCAACTTTTTCCTTCATCATTTATTGTGAGAAACCTACCATCTTTTTGAGATACCATTAGCGTATAACTACCAGTATTGTAATATATTAAAATTAAATACTTTCCTATAGATCCTCCCTGATCAAACACTTTTTTTAGCTTCATTTTTGAAAAATCTTCTACTAACCTTTTTTTCGATTTCTCATCATCTATGGATAATATTGCCTCTGTTCGACCGTCAGCGCCTTGCCTAATAATTGCAACTTTATAAACTGAATCTTTTCCTTTTAAAACTAACTTTTGAAATGTTGTATATCTCATATATTGCATTATGGAAAATGCACCAAAAATAATGAAAATCAATACTCCAAATATAATAAATTTCTTTTTCATGATAAAACATCCCCCCTTAAAGTTTGATTAATTTGTCTGTAATAACTAGCTGCAACACTATCTTTATTACATTTTTTCTCAATTTATATATATTCTAACATAAAATTACAATTCTTTTTCAAGGTTAACATAATAGTCTTAGTAAAAGAATTCCCTTTAGAACATCAATTAGCAAAATGGAAATAGCTATTGTAAATCTGTTATTTTAATTACTATTTTTTCATTTGTAACCTTAAGGAGACTTTTAGCTCCTTGATTGACTAAAATTAAATAAATTTTTAAAGAAAATAGTCATTGATATACAAATATCAACGGGGTTGCTATAGTAAAACTATGAAAAATTAATCTGTAAAAAAATGCAAAATAGGAACACTAACCAAATGCACTTTGAAATCGCAACAAAATAGGAGGTATTCATTATGGCAATTAGAAAAATAGAACATGTTGGTGTTATGGTAAATGATCTAAAAACTTCCATAGATTTTTACCAAAACACATTGGGCTTTGATTTATTTAATATAATTGAACCCAATGCTAAAATTAAACTAGCATTTTTGGGTGATCAAAAGAGTGGGCAGATATATGTTGAGCTAATATCAGGTTCTGGAAGAAATTTTCCTGATGAAGGAAAGGTCAATCATATAGCATTTACCGTGGATAATTTAGAGGAAGAAATTCAAAGGCTAAAATCTTTAAATGTTATCTTTAAAAGAGAGGAACCTACTAGCCTCGAGAATGGAGCTAACTATATTTTCTTTAAAGGTCCTGATGGAGAATCACTCGAACTTTTCCAGCCAACATCTTTATAGAAAACCCTAGTTGGCTTAAACCATTACTTCCAAAACAAGTTGGAATTATTATATGTAACAGAGTCCTATATCTCTAATTTTTAAAAGGGAGAGGGCTTTTTCTTTACAATCTGGAGTGTAAGAGACTCTTACAAGATACAATGTAATTGAAATCTATTTCCAATCAAATTTAAAAATAATGGAGAATATATGGAAAAGGGAAAATTAATTGGACAAGGTAGAACATCTGAAGTATTTGAGTGGGGAGCTGATAAAGTTTTAAAACTTTTCAGGTCAGATTTTCCAAAAATAGCAATTGAAAATGAATATAAAACTAGTTTAAATATTAACGTACACCTAAATTTAACTCCTAAAGTTTATAAGATTGTAGAAATTGACGATAGAACGGGCATTATCTACCAACGCGTAAACGGTATTACCATGATGGAAAAAGTAGCTTTTAAGCCCTGGTCAGTAAAGAGTGAAGCGAAAAAATTAGCAGAATTACATGAATCAATTCAGCAGAAGGTAGATTTTACGATACCTAATAATAAAATTAAACTCAAGGATAATATATCAGAGACAGACCTAGTGGAAGATAAAAAGAACAAGTTATATGAATATATTGATAAACTTGCCGATGGAAATGTACTCTGTCATGGCGATTTTCATCCAGATAACATAATTCTAACCAAAGATAAACCGGTAATAATTGATTGGATGACAGCTACACGAGGAAATCCAGGAGCTGATATTGCTAGAACATCCATAATGTTTAAGTATGGTGTGATTCCAGAAAAAACATACATAGAAGTAAAAATTATTAATTTCATTAGAAAGAAGTTTTATCTAGAGTACTTAAAACATTACACAAGCATATCAAATGTTAAGATTGAAGAAGTGCAACAGTGGGAATTACCTATTGCAGCAGCACGACTTAATGAAAGGATACCAGAAAATGAAAAACTGGCTTTATTTAATTTCATTAGTACGAAAATAGAAAAAATAAAATAGGTTACAATTTCTGAGTGAGTGCTTATTGTACCGGTCATTAGGTTTAAACTATTCATTTTAATTTAAGGCTGTTTTCGTAAACTTTGTTGTTTTTTAATATCAATTTATCTACGATACGATAGGCTATATGAGGGGGTGTTTAAAATTGGGGAAATTTACAAAATTAGGTAAAGTTATGGCTTTTATTGGTATATGGATTTTTGCATCTGGAGCTGCATTCAAAACACTTGCTGTTTCGGAACCCTATTCAACCTTATCAATTCCTTTGATGATAGTAGGGATACTACTCTTGATTGCTTCAAACTTCTTCAAAGATAGACGGAATAATCAAACTTAGAATGGATAGTGAATTTGTTTACTGTCCATTTTTTAATATCCTTTAACTGCGATTCTTAAATCACTGACAGTTGTATGATTTGACTTTTGACACGCTGAAATAAGCATTTGTTCCACTTGTTTTTCAAAGGATAAATACTTGTCAATTTCAAGCCAACGGAACCAATAAAGATAGTTATCAAGGTTATCATAATAAATAGACGAATAACATCGTAGGCTCATTATACTATTTTTTTAGTACTTGCATATTTTTTGTTACTGGTACAAGGTTTTTTATCACTGAAAATTAGTAATAATTTTATATAAATCTGCGTACCACCAAATCTTCGTAGCAATCATAATTGCAGTTAATGTGGGTGGAGTATTAGAAGTTGATGATATTCAAGAGAGCCCTGTTAAAATGGATATGGGGATTGATTTCTAGAAGATTAATATTGGTCATCAAAAACCTGGACAATGGATCATGCCCAGGTTTTTTCTGTTAGACCATATTTAATTCAAGTTTATTTTTCAGTAGAATCAATTACTTTTTTTATAATGGAAGCGTAATTCTCTTTTAACTCCTCCGTTGAAATTGAATGTGATGTGCAAAGATAGCGAACATAGTCATTATCATAACGAAGCGAAGAAGAATAATTTCGCTTAAGAAAATTTTCTGCACTTTCATAAGAATCGAAATGCATATCTATTTTTTTCCCAATATGAATCACTTCGTATGTATCATTTTCCAGTGGCCGAATATAAGAGATATCTCCCTTCCTGTTTTCATAACAGGTTCCATATGTTGCCCCTTTAACATTGATCTCATTCTTTTCTGGGTCAAGTTTGATAGGTGGCAAGTTAAATACGCTCACAACGAAATTTTCGAATGCTTCTTGGGTTAGTTCACTGCCTGATGCTTTAGGATGTCCGCCTCCTCCGAAACGAGTAGCAAATTCTGATACATCTACATGATCATGAATTGTCCGGAATCCTACCTTTTTTCCACCTGTATTAAGCAAAACGATCATATCTAGATGTGGATTGAGTGTATTTAAGGCATTGCCGAGTTCGGATAAATACTGTTCCGCATGGACAATTCCGATACAATATTCCTTTATAAAGGTTTGCACAATTTGTCTATTTTTCGAATGAATATACCGTTCAATTTTGCGATCTTCTATGTCCAAGAGAAAGTTTTCTGTTTCGTTTAAGGAGAAAGAATCAGGGTTTTCACGGAGCCTTTTTAACATGTCTTTCTCAAACTGTTCTCGATTCAAAATATAAAATAAGTCATTTAGCCGTTTTGCAGTAACATTATTGTTTTCAAACCATTCCCACGTGTCGTATTGGCGAACAAGCTCAATAAATTCTTCTAGGCCTTTACTCCTTTGAATTTTATTGTTCTTTACAAGATAATCATAAAATAATGAAGTAGCACAGGTTTTTTTGCCGTCTTCATATACAGGCTCAACCAAACCCCACTTATAATTGTTAAAATGCATGGCCGTTACATGATGGTCAATCATTCTAATATGCCGTCCATTTTTAAACCGTTTTTCGAGCTTTTTTTCGACAGACTCATTTACTGCAAGGTCAGTAATATATGTTTCAGTATCGTTATTTTCCGTATTCTCAATAAATTTTTCAACAAGCTGGTTTAAAATTCGATAGGAACAGTAAGATACATTTGCCTCTTCTTCAAAGGCAAGCTTTGCGACCAAGCTGCAACCAAGACCATCAAGATCTATATCTGTAAAAAGTTTCATCCAGTGAATCACCATCCAAATTTAAAATTAAGTTCATTTCATAAATGTTATTTTGAACGGAGGGGAGGTTCTTATCCAAAAAACAAATATGCGTATAAAACGTCATCAACTTTTCTTGCAAATTACATATAGTTTAAATGTTGGTTGCCATGGAAAATATTCAAAATATAATCAGAATCAGGCACATTCAGACGTTTATATCCTAGTAAAAAATCCTTGTTATCATATGGTACTTCTTCAAAGCTCACACTCATATCTCCGTTTTCCCCAACAGTTATTATAGCATAAGGTGCAAAAGGCTTATGATAACAACCTAAAGAACTTGGGTTTAAGTATAGTCGTTCCTTGGACTTGAAGTGATGGATGACATGATGATGGCCAAAACAAATAACATCTGCATCTGATGTTCTGTAATGGCTATCAAGCTTCTCTTCAGTTGGTTCTTTATCTACTTTAATAAATTCATTGTGATCGTTCAAATGATAATGGGTAAAAATAAATCTTTTTCGATTGTAAATAGAAGATAATTCAGCTGGAATTTCCACTAAATAGCGAATATATTTATGGTCAATCCGTTCTGCGATCCATTTATGATGTTCTCTTTCTGTGCCTTTACTGTACGGAACCCTACCTGCAAGTATGTCTAAGATTGCTTCATCGTGGTTCCCCATAACAAAGGATACGTCCGTGCGGGAAAAAAGAAGTTCAAGGACTTCATTTGTTTCATACCCAATCCCAATTAAATCACCTAAACAATAAATATGTTCTATATTGTTTTCTTCGTCAATACTATTCAACACTGCTTGCAATGCAGAATGATTACCATGGATATCAGATAGAACGGCTATTTTTTTCTCCATGCCAACACTCTCCACCTTTTGGATAATACCGTTATTTTATCTTCTTTGGTAAAAATAATGCAAAAACTTATTTCGTATTAGCTGAAAACTAGTTAAGATTAAGTAGAAATTGATAAAAAAAACTCACCCATTCTATAGTGGCTTTTGAATGAAATAAAATAAAAATCAAATGGCGAACAGTTACATAGACTGATCGCTATATCAAAACTTCTCTACGTCTTGTTCTAATTGAGTTAAAAAATTGTCAAGATTTTTTTTATTAATCCAATGAGTACCCCAAACATCATCATTTTTTAATAAGGTGCCTAGAAGCCATATTCTTCTTAAAGTAACAAATTTTAATAATACGTTTAGGTTATCATTGCTAATACTCTTTTGACTCAGATAACCATTTAAAAACTCATCCCAACATTGATTTTCTACATTTGAATAGTTTTGCTTCAAATTCCACCAAAATACAGCGATATCATAGGAACGATAGCCAATACTACAACAATCAAAATCGAAAGCCTCTATTTTTTGTTCCATCAAATGCATATTAAAATTATGAAAGTCACCGTGACAAAAACCATATTCAAGATTTTTGCCTACTATATCAAATTTAATGTTAGTTATAATCTGATTTAAAAAAGAATCTTTACTATTTTTCATAAATTTTTGTAACGTTGGTGTTATTAAAGACATTGGTTCATCTACTAAGTGGAGGAAGTTTAATTCAAAATTCCTTTTATGATTTGTTATAAAGGAATCACTTGCTTCATGGATATTACCCAAAGCTTTTCCTATAAGGTAGCAATTTTCTTTATTAATTTCGGGTCTATCGCCTTTTGTAAACGTAAATAACACCCCATATCTAGTCCCTTCAGGTGTATAAATTTCAGATAACCATTTCCCGTCCTTTCGTTTAATTGGAATAGAAACTCTGCACCCATATTCAGATAAGTGCTTAATTGCATCTAGCTCATACAATATATCTGTTTTTTCTCTCCAACCTTTTCTATAAATGCGAAAAATATATTTGTTACTTTCTGTAAACACTGAATAGGTATCATTTAATCCTCTTGTTAAAAATTCACATTTAATAATTGTTCCAATCTCATATGAATTTACAAGAAATTCTACTGAACTATTAGTTAATAATGAATTTCTTACGTGTATTGTTTTCAACCTTTTCCTCCAATCAAGTATTGCTGTTAATACATAAATTTACTATTCTATAGTGAATAACTTTTAACCTTTTTTGAGTTCATTTTTTAACAATCCCGCAAAGTAAGTGGAATGAAGTTCTTTAAAAAACATTACCATATTTCCTCTAAAGAAAAAGAAATATAATTCTTCTATATAGGCTAATAACTATTCATCTTTTTAATAGGTCACATACACTACCTCTGTAATGAAACTGAGGAGGAGATATATAATGACAACACAATTCTTAGGTGGATCGGGTTACAGTGGATTCCCAGGACATGATGGAATGAGTTATGGAGGATTTCCAGGACAGGGCGGAATGATGGGTATGGGTGGATTCCCGGGTCAGAGCGGAATGATGGGCATGGGTGGATTTCCAGGCCAAAGCGGAATGATGGGTATGGGTGGATTTCCAGGCCAAAGCGGAATGATGGGCATGGGTGGATTTCCAGGCCAAAGCGGAATGATGGGCATGGGTGGATTTCCAGGCCAAAGCGGAATGATGGGCATGGGAGGATTTCCTGGTCAGAGCGGAATGATGGGCATGGGAGGATTTCCTGGTCAGAGCGGAATGATGGGCATGGGAGGATTTCCTGGTCAGAGTGGAATGATGGGCATGGGTGGATTTCCAGGACATAGCGGAATGGGTATGGGAGGATTCCCAGGACATAGCGGAATGGGTATGGGAGGATTCCCAGGACATGGCGGAATGGGTATGGGAGGATTCCCAGGACAGAGTGGAATGGGTATGGGAGGATTTCCAAGGCAAAGCGAAATGGGTTTTTAGGCGAAACTCTAACTATTCAGGATTTTACACAAGCCTGTAATAGTGATAAACAAATGCTCTATTACTGATAATGTATTCAGATATATTTTTCACTTCGATTAAATAAACTGATTCACTTTTGCGCAGCACCACCCATTTCTTTATTCAAAAATTCAAATAAATAGAAACGACCCCGGAGAATATGATTTCTTCCGGGGTTTTTCATTAGTTTGGGAAATTGTTTTTGGGCAACTCTAAAATCTTATGATTTATTAAACAAAAAGGGAAAAAACGAAAATAAACAGTCTAAATTTTTGTATTATCTTTCAATTGCGTCTATTTAAAGAATGCTTATATGAAGCATGATTCATAGCCATAATAATTATAACATCCAAAATTAACTTAACTAAACAGGGAGGTATATGGGTATGCCTAATAAATTCATTGAGAATTTAAAGAATTTACAGTATCGAAATACATCAAAGGAAATAGATATAAATGAATTCGAGCGGTTAGAATCAAAACACACAAGGGTTCGCCATGATGAAGATCTTCGAGAAAATATTCGTGTACATTAGAAATTATGATTTACGGAACCCATTCTTCCAGTGCAGTAAACAATTTTCGCAAAAACAATATTTGTATAAAAGGCAAATGGATAACAAAATTTTTAGTAACTAAAATGTAAAATAAAAAAGTTACAAAAAATGCCTTATGAACGACGTTTTCCTTGGAGTTCAACCGGGTTTGGTCGTTCATGGCATTCACGAACGATATTTCCCTTCCTTTCGAGGGGGGCATTAGCCAACCACGTTTCCGCATAACTATTTTTTAACGTTGCCCCGAATGTTTTCCACTCTGAATAAAATTCTAGCCACATTATGCCAACATCATTACGAACTGTTTCAGCTTGTCCTTATGCACATTCTTGCAAACTTAAAACTAATTTTAGAGCAATACCGTTAGTAATCTCACTATCCGTGCACTCGACACCTAAAGGAATTTCACTCTGGAGAGACTTCGGCTTGGTCAAAGTTACATCATGCATTTTTATACCTCTATATCAATACTCTTCAAAAGAAATAGAATATTTAATGTTTTAAGACTTTTTTAATAGGATGGAATAAAAGCTACATTCATACGCAAAGCGAAACAGAATCAGATACAAATAGGAAGAATGGATGTATGATAGAATTTATGGAATTTAATTTTTGTTGAGGATTATCATTAAATTTAGGATAATAGTGATGAAGTACGCTTTGCAGAGGGGAAAAATGAGGCTAGAGCTTTACTTTGTTACAATACATTAATTTTGCCTATTGGATAAATATGGTTATATCAAATAGAAGTAAGTTAAAAAACCACTTGAGTGGCAAAATATGAAATTTTGGTTATGAAAAGAGGAAAAAATATGAATAAAGAGTCTATATATGGATTTACAAAAGATCAATTGGAAGAATGGTTGATGGAGAATGGCCATAAAAAATCGAGGGCAGCACAAGTTTGGGATTGGCTCTATCGGAAGCGAGTAACAGATTTTAGTGAGATGACGGATGTAAATCAAGAGTGTATTCAATTACTTAAAGAGAACTTTATCATCCAAACCTTACAACAGCATATAAAGCAAGAATCAGCAGATGGAACGATTAAGTTTTTATTTAAATTGCATGATGGCCATTTAATTGAAACAGTTTTGATGAGGCATAAATATGGCAGCTCTGTTTGTGTCACTACACAAGTAGGCTGTAACATCGGTTGCAGTTTTTGTGCAAGTGGTTTATTAGCGAAAAGCCGAGATTTATCCAGTGGGGAAATTGTTGAGCAGATTATGAATGTTCAGCTTCATTTGGATAAAATCGGACAAGGGGAAATCGTAAGTCATATTGTTGTGATGGGGATTGGTGAACCATTCGATAATTTTGTAAATCTGCTTAACTTTCTAAATGTAATCATCGATCATAAAGGACTTGCTATTGCAGCTAGACGAATTACTGTATCGACTAGCGGGCTCGCTGACAAGATTTATGAATTCACAGATACTAAGATGCAGGTTAACTTGGCGATCTCATTTCATGCGCCAAATAATGAACTGCGAAGTCGTATTATGAAAATAAATAATGCTATTCCAATTGAAAAACTATTGAAGTCAATGGAATATTATATTGAAAAAACCAATCGTCGGATAACGATTGAATATATTTTGTTGAAGGATGTAAATGATCATAAGGAAGAAGCAACAGAGCTTGCTGATCTTCTTGGACACCTAAAACATCAACTCTATGTGAATTTAATTCCATATAATCCAGTGGACGAACATAGTCAATATCAAAGAAGTGAACAGGAATCGGTGCTAGCGTTTTATGATACATTGAAAAAAAGAGGGATTAATTGCAAAATTCGCCAGGAACACGGGACAGATATTGATGCTGCATGCGGGCAGTTAAGAAGTAAACAAATGAAAAAAGAAAAAGTTCAATAGGAGAAAAAAACGATGAAAAGTATTATTCCAAATATATTTATTGAAAATTGTAAGGAAAACCTTGATTACTATAAAAATATTTTTGGCGGTGAGATAAAAAATATTATTCCTCACCAAGATTCTCCTGAAAAACTCATGCATGCTGAATTGCACATCAACCAACAATGTGTACTCTTCTTTGGCGACCTGTTAGAGCAGTCACAGTCGGACGTCAATATGCATATCTTTTTGATGCTTGATACCGAAGAAGAAATCCAAAAGATATATGATGCATTGAATGAGAATGCGAAGAATGTTCTAATCGAGCTACAAAAATCATTTTGGGGCTCATTGCATGCTGTCTTGATGGATAAAAATGGTATTATATGGGATTTAGATAAATAATATATAATAAAAACTTAGTTAGCTCCGGCGATAAACTAGTTGCACTTATCGATTTGAGTCCTGAATATTTAACAACGATAGTTACTTACTTTAGTTCATTAACAAAGATAAACTTTCTTGTAAGCTCAAATGAAACGTCTAATCAAATTGATAACGGGTTCAGATCAGGAGTACAAAAGCTTAATTGGCATTTCAATTTTTGGTTCAAATCGCATATGATTTGAACCTTTTATTTTTGTTGATTTGATAAGGTTTATCGGTAATTGACATATAAATTAGTATGCTAAAAAAGGTTCCAAAAATAGTGAGAAAATTCATGTCAAAAAAGTCATCCTACAATAAGGAGGATGACTTTTTTTATAAAGAATTGGTAAGTTATGTTAAAATATTTATAAAAGGAGCGGAGGGGAAAATGGTGAATGTTAGTAAAAAGGGGATACAAACAATAGACAAAGCAATTAGTTATACACATAAAGAAATAGGTTCCAAAACTATTTGCTTTATGTTTTCTGGTTCAGGTTACAATTACGATAAACCCCTGTTTTATTATTCGACAATGGTAATGCTCCAAAACAAAATCGATATTGTCCATATCCATTACACTTATGATGAACAAACAATGAAAAAAACCATTGAAGAAATTACCAAAATAATGATGGATGATATTAATCCTGTGATATTGGAGGTTTTAAAAAATGGTAAATACAACGATACAATTTTTTTAGGCAAATCACTCGGAACAATTCCAATTGCAAATGATCTAATGAAGAGAGATGAATTCTTAAAATCAAAAATGATTTTACTTACCCCGCTATTGAGGTTCGATTCGATATTTGACTCAATCTTTAATAGTCAACATCAAGGGCTATTAGTTATCGGGGATAAAGACCATCATTACAATTTGAATCAAATTAACCAATTAAGTAACTCGAATTTAAAGATTGATGTCGTCCAAAACGCAAATCATTCCTTAGATATTGGAGAACTTCAAACAACAAATTCAATTTTAGTTTTATCAAAAATAATGGAAAGACTCCAAGAAACTATCAGTTCAAATTTGCCATAAACTGATGTTATCAATAATTCACCAATTAGGGTGCTAATTTAATTGCTAAAATAAATACAAAAGAGGTGCTTGTTGCACCTCTTTTTATATAGTTAATTTTAATTTTCTACTTTAAAACTGAATCCGTTATCAAATTGATTAGGCGTTTTTCTTTTGTTAACTCCATTCAAATTGGGGGCCATTTAGTATGTATTGCCCTTTTTGTTTTCTATGTATTACTAACATTTGCAATAGTTAAAATTATTATTGACAGAAAATTTTGAGGAGTTATACTATACTTAACAAATGTTCATATCTATTTTAACATAATTTCAAATTAAGGTGAATCTGACATGGAAGTTGAAAAAATATCACGATTAGTTGAGATAGCTGAGTTGTATTATCTACAGGATTTTAACCAACAAGAAATAGCGAAGAAGTTTGCAATTTCTCGGCCCACCGTTTCTCGCCTCCTTTTGCAAGCAAAACAAGAGGGGATTGTTGAAATAAAAATAGTGAATCCTACAGATTTTGTTCAACAATTGGCTTTAACTTTGAAGGAGAAATTTAAGTTAAAACAATGTATAGTTGCTCCTGTTCCAAAGTTTGAAGATAACCTAATCAAAGAGAACATTGGAATAGTAGCTGCTGAGTACGTAAATGGCCTTGTTAAAAATGGAGATACCATTGGTATTACATGGGGAACAACAATATTTGAGCTAGTGAAAAAAATTCAACCCAAAAATGTTAAGGATGTAACAGTTGTCCAACTTAATGGAGGGGTTAGCTACTCAGAATCAAATACATACGCATCCGAAATTATCAACCGACTTGCTAGTGCTTTTAATACAATACCCCATTTTTTACAGGTCCCTGCAGTAGTCGACCATCTTGTTGTAAAAAATGCAATTGTTGCGGATCGCCATATTAAAAGTGTGTTGGAGTTAGGTAAAGCAGCAAATATTGCAATCTACACTGTAGGAGATCCAGGTGAACAATCCACCTTGATGAAGGCAGGCTACTTTTTAGAAGGAGATATTGAAACCTTAAAGACAAATAAAGCAGTTGGAGATATTTGTTCGAGGTATTTCGATGGTGATGGGAATATATGTAATTTTAGTTTGAACGATCGAACCATTGGTATTGACCTTCATCATTTAGCTCAGAAAGAATATGGAATTCTAGTTGCTGGAGGGAGGAATAAAATCGATGGCATCTATGGGGCATTAAAGGGTCACTATGCCAATGTCCTTATTACAGATCAGTATTCAGCCAAGGCATTACTAGAAATGGTTGGTGGTGAAGACGAATGGATCAATCAGAAATTAGAGCAATAGTCAAAAGTGTTGTAACAAAAACGCTGCTAAAACCAAAAATGGTTCCAATAGCAGTTTCAAACCGCCACGTTCATTTAGCACCCGAGCATGTTGAAAGACTTTTTGGTAGAGGGCATAAACTAAGGAATCTTAGGAATTTATCTCAGCCAAATCAATTCGCTGCAATGGAAACGGTTTCATTGATTGGCCCTAAAGGGAACATACAAAATGTTCGGGTACTTGGTCCCGCAAGAGGTAAAACTCAAGTAGAGGTTTCATTATTTGATGGATTTACATTAGGGGTGAAACCACCGATTCGAAATTCCGGTCATATCATAGGCTCTGAATCTATTACGATCCAAGGACCACGGGGACAGGTCACTATTGGTGAAGGCCTAATTTGTGCGTCTCGCCACATTCATATCCATACGAGTGACAGTGAAACTTTAGGATTAAAAGACGGTGACCGTGTTCAAGTAAGGGTGAATGGTGAGCGAGGAATCATCTTTTCAAATGTACTTATACGTGTTTCGCCTAACTATGTGCTCGAGATGCACATTGACCTTGATGAGGCAAATGCTGCAAATATTAAAAAAGGGCAATGTGGAGAAATTATTTTGATAGAAAGCCATTCATAAGTGGGCGGAGGCTGTGGCAGTGGATGTAAAACAAAAAGTCAAATCACTTGTCCAACAAGAAGTTGAAGCTTATTTTAAAAAATTCATTCCAGAACAAAGGAAGATATCAATTGTAATTTTATTAGGTTATCACTCTCTTTATCCTTCAAACATTTTGAAAGCGGTTACTCGTTTGCTGGAATCCTACGACGTGACGTTACTTTTAACGAAAGACTGGCTGCCTTTATCAGCAAACCTTTCTAACCAATCATATGTACTTTTAGAAGATACTTCGTATAGAGAATTAAATAACTTTGTTGAGAAATCCGCACTTTTAGTTGTTCCAGTTGCCTCCTATCAGTTGGTATCAAAGCTCGCTCTATCGATAGATGATGATTTAGCTGCATGGTTGTCAATCCAATATCAATTGATAGGCAAACCAATTGTAATTGTTAACGATGATGTTGAACCCAATGTCTACCAACAAATATATGCACCTTATTCTGTACTAGAACGATTAAATTCTTACATAAGCCAGATTCAACTCGATCAAGTAAAGTGGGTACCATTAAGTAAGCTAGCAACTACTGTTGATGAACAATATAAGTCGTATTCAGAAAAGCAATCTCTTATTCTTGCAAAACATATTGAAAAGGCTCATCGAGATAGGATACAAGAATTAGTAGTATCAAAGAGGAGCCAAATAACACCAGTTGCCAGAGATTTGGCAAGGGAACTTAAAATTCAAATTATCAAGTCGGACTCCTCGAAAGGAGGTTAGCCATTGATCATTGGAAAAGTAATTGGATCGATTGTTTCCACCACAAAAGCAGAGAAATTAAAGGGCAAAAAGCTCCTCATTGTGCATCCACTTGATATGAAAAGTATCGAAGAAGATGGAAAACCACTTGTCGCCATTGACACAGTTGGTTCAGGAATTGGAGAAGTAGTTTTAGTTGTCAGCGGAAGTTCGGCAAGACAAACAGAGATAACAAATGGAGTCCCAGTTGATGCCGCAATCATAGGAATTGTCGATCAAATTGAAATAGAAGGATCCTTAACTTTTAATAAAGGAGGTAAATAAATGTGCAAATAAGTGAGTTAGATATTAAAAAAATGGTTGCACAAGTCCTGCAACAATTAGAGCAAAAACCAGATACATCTGTTTCAAAAAATCTGGATGCAAGCTTTGGCAATGGAGTCTTTGAAACAGTGGATGAAGCTGTGACCGCTTCAATTCAAGCATGGGAAAACCTTCGAAAACTGCCGTTGTCTACTCGGAAACAAATGATTGAGAAAATAAGAGAAATAAGCCGTGAACATGCGGAAGAATTAGCAATTCTTGCTGTACAAGAAACGGGCTTAGGAAGAGTAACAGACAAGATTGTAAAAAATCTATTGGCAGCAAATAAAACACCGGGCGTTGAGGACTTAGCCAGTACTTCTTATTCAGGGGATAATGGATTAACACTTGTTGAATATGCTCCAATTGGGGTGTTTGGTTCCATTACACCAACAACTAACCCAGCTGCGACTATTATTAACAATATAATTTCTCTAGTTTCAGCGGGTAATACAGTCGTTTTCAACCCACATCCAAGTGCTAAAAATGTATCAATTAGAACAATCCAACTTTTAAATCAAGCAATAGTATTTGCAGGTGGACCTGAAAATACACTAACATCTGTTGCAAATCCGAATATCGATACGTCCGCTGAAGTTATGAAACATCCATCTATAAATGCCCTTGTTGTTACAGGTGGGGGTATGGTTGTTAAGGCTGCAATGAGTGTTGGAAAAAAAGTCATTGCAGCTGGTCCGGGAAATCCTCCCGTCGTGGTAGATGAGACAGCAATCATTGCAAATGCAGCTGCGAACATTGTCGCAGGTGCAAGTTTTGATAACAATATTTTATGTACAGCTGAAAAAGAGGTCTTTGTTGTTGAGAAGGTTGCAAACGCCTTAAAAAGTGAGATGGTCAAGAATGGGGCTGTTGAGCTTAAAGGCTTCCAATTAGAAAAACTACTCGAAAAAGTACTGGTAAAGAAAAATAATAAATTTTACCCAAACAAAGATTTTGTCGGCAAGGATGCTAACGTTCTTTTGGAAGCAGCTGGAATACAAGCGAGTCCAAATGTGAAGCTGGTTATTGCAGAAACAAATATGGACCATCCGTTAGTCATGATCGAAATGCTAATGCCACTTTTACCCATCGTTCGAGTACCTGATGTTGATAAAGCGATCTCATGTGCCGTAATTGCCGAAAAAGGAAATAGGCACACAGCGGTTATGCACTCCCAAAATATCACGAATTTAACAAAAATGGCGCAAGAAATTCAAGCTACTATTTTTGTGAAAAACGGTCCATCTGTTGCAGGCTTAGGCTTTGAAAGTGAGGGTTTTACGACTCTGACAATCGCAGGACCTACCGGTGAGGGATTAACCAGCGCTAAAACATTTACTCGAAAGCGACGTTGTGTTTTAGTCGATGGATTAAGAATCATATAGTGGGGTGATTTTAATTGGTTGATTCTGAAGACTCACACAAAGAAAAAGAGAAGAAGAATAAAACGAAAAAGCAAGAAAAGACAAAAGTAAATATCGATAAAGGAGGAAATAAGATGAGTCAAGAAGCTTTAGGAATGATTGAAACAAAGGGTTTAGTAGGTGCAATAGAAGCTGCAGATGCAATGGTTAAAGCAGCAAATGTTACTTTAGTAGGGAGAGAATTTGTGGGTGCTGGCCTTGTTACAGTTATGGTTCGTGGAGATGTTGGCGCTGTTAAAGCAGCAACAGAAGCAGGTGCTGAAGCGGCACAGCGTGTTGGAACGCTTATTTCCGTACACGTCATTCCGCGTCCAAACACTGAAGTCGATGGGATTATTCCGAAAGCAGAATAAGGTGGATGAGAATGGAACATTCCATTGAAAGCTATATCAAAAATCTTGTCAGAGAAACCATTGGCCAAACAATAAGTGATGTACAAACCCATAATGGGCGTTCAAATTATGTAATCGCAAATTGGAAAATGAATAAAACTTTAGCGGAAACAGCTGATTTTTTCGAAAAAGTCACTTGCGATGATACTGTTTCAGTCGTCATTTGCCCACCTGCTCCGTTATTATATCTAGCAAATAATATGATTAAACAACAAGTTAAGCCTATTGCCCTCGGTGGGCAAAACGTTCATTGGGCTGAAAAAGGCGCCTTTACTGGTGAAACATCGACTGAAATGCTCAAAGATGTTGGCTGTGAGTATGTTATCATCGGCCATTCTGAAAGAAGACAATATTTTCATGAAGATGATGAGATTATAAACCAAAAGGTGCGGCAATCAATAAAGGCTGGTCTCATTCCAATTATTTGTATTGGAGAATCATTAGAGCAAAAGAACTTCTTGCAAACAGAACAGATTTTAACAGAACAACTTATCGGAGCATTAAAAAATACTGGATCTAGTAATTTTATTATTGCCTATGAGCCAATATGGGCGATAGGAACAGGGCAGTCAGCAACTCCAGAACGAGCCCAGGAAACTCATGCCTATATCCGTTCTGTGTTAAAACAATTATTGGGTCAAACAGCAGACAGCATTTCGATTATATATGGTGGCTCTGTAAATGAAAAAAACGCAGAAGAGTTCAGCTCAATGCCTGATATCGACGGCGTACTCGTTGGCAACGCCAGCTTGAATGCCGAAACTTTTGAAGAAATTATCAATGTATTTGCCAAAGGAGAACAAAATGAATGAAAAAAGTTGCGATTGGTAGTGACCATGGTGGATACGAACTTAAAGAAAGTCTAAAAACCTATTTAACGGAATTAGGCTATGAATATCTTGATTTTGGCTGCAAGGCTAAAGAATCCGTAGACTATCCAGATATTGCTTTTCTTGTTGGTGAAACCGTCGCCACCCATGATGACTATGTAGGGATCATGATTGATGGAGTCGGGGTTGGAAGCGGAATGGTGCTAAATAAAATTCCTGGTGTCCGTGGAGCTGTTTGCTGGGATTTATCTTCTGTAATCAACAGCAGGGAGCACAATAATGCTACCGTACTGTCTATCGGTGGCCAATTTATTGGTGAAGGGCTAGCCAAGCAACTAGTAAAAACATGGCTGGAAACTGATTTTGCAGGGGGGCGGCATGATCGACGTGTAACAAAAATCATGGAGATTGAAAGTAGGTTCATAGGCCGTTCGAAAGAGGTTTTATAAAATGTTTGTAGCTAAAGTGATTGGAAATATTGTCTGTTCTCATAAAAATGACAATTTAAAAGGCTTAAAGCTACTGATTGTCCAGCCAGTAGATGATCAATTGAATGAAAAAGGCAAACCACTTGTGGCCATAGATACGATAAGACAGTCCGGAGAAGGAGATATCGTCTATTTAGCTAAAAGTAGAGAGTCTTCCATACCATTAAATAAAGATCTTGTTCCATCAGACGCAGGGATATTGGGGATTATTGACTATTACAATGTAAAACGAATGGAGGAAAAATAAATGAATAATGCATTAGGAATGATCGAAACAAAAGGTTTAATAGGTGCTATCGAAGCAGCAGATGCAATGACTAAAGCAGCAAACGTTACGCTAGTAGGAAAAGTGAATGTTGGCGGTGGTTTAGTTTGTGTAATGGTGCGTGGAGATGTTGGTGCGGTTAAAGCAGCAACTGAATCAGGTGCAGATGCAGCACGACGTGTTGGGGAACTTTTATCCGTTCATGTGATCCCAAGACCACACCAAGACATTGAAAAAATTCTTCCGTCTTTAAAATGAAACTAGCAAAAGTTGTTGGAAATATCGTTTCAACAGTTAAAACACCAAGTCATCAAAATAAAAAACTTATGGTTGTTATCCCTATTGATCCATCTGGTAAAGAATGTGGAGATGCGATGATTGCGATAGACCGTTTCCATGCAGGGATTGGAGATTATGTCCTTATCATAGAAGAAGGTGGATCCGCAAGAGATATTTTAGAAGACCCGAACGGGGCAATTGATGCTGTCATTGCCGGAATCGTTGATTGTTAACATTAATGTGAGGTGAACACGTTGGAAATTGAAGCACTGGTTGAACAAATAACGAATAAAATTATGGAACAATTAACAAATAAACAAGCATTAACTGAGGCATTGCCAGTAAAGGGATTAGGAAACATAACATATAAAGAAGGATCTTCCTCAAACCTTATCACAGGTGCATCTATTGCGAAAATGATTGACCATACTTTATTAAAGCCTGAAAGTACGAAGGATCAAATCGTAAAACTTTGCGAGGAAGCAAAAGAATATAAATTTGCAACAGTCTGTGTAAATCCGTATTGGGTTGCTACAGCTGCCAACGAACTTAAGGGTTCAAACGTTGGGGTAACAACCGTCATTGGTTTCCCATTAGGCGCCACAAGTACGTTCGTAAAAATTGCGGAAACAAGAGATGCTCTTGCAAATGGTGCAACTGAAATAGATATGGTTATGAATATTGGAGCTCTAAAATCAGGGGATTTTGAAACGGTGAAAAAGGATATTGAAGGTGTTGTTTTAGCTGTTAATGGTCATGCTCCTGTAAAAGTAATTATTGAAACGGGACTCCTAGAAATTGAAGAAAAGAAAAAGGCTTGCATTCTGGCAAAGATGGCAGGAGCAACATTCGTGAAAACTTCGACTGGCTTTGGGCCAGGATGTGCAACAGCTGAAGATATCAAGCTTATGAGAGAATCTGTTGGACCTGAAATGGGAGTAAAAGCATCTGCATGTGTTCGAGATTTAGATACTGCTAGAAAGCTAGTTCAAGCAGGTGCAACTAGAATTGGTGCAAGCTCTGGTATCGCAATTGTTACAGGTGGAAAAGGAACAGGCTATTAAGGGATTCAGAACAAAGAAATCGCTTATCCATTTAAGAGGTGACAAGAATGAATAATATTGGATATCAACTGAAACAAGCTAGATTAAAACATCAGATGGACCAGGAAGAGCTTGCATTTTTAACAGATTTACATGTGGAAACCATTTCGGCTATCGAAGAAGAAATGGTGGATGTACAGGTTTCAATCTTATATAAGCTATCCCATGTCTTAAAATGCACTTTTTCAATTGGAGATATGACAATATAACCATTTTTTATAGAGATGATTAGCTTTTTATATGCAAAACAAAGCATCAGTTATAGCTGATGCTTTTTGCTCATAGAATATACGGGATTTGCCGAGATTGTCCTTACAATTTACCATTGTAAGGAACGATATTATTAATTTCCATTCCAATGATAGAATAGTTGCACAACGCCAGAAGAGAACGTTCTTGTATTAACCATTTTTAAATTCAACCTCTGTTTTATATCAATAAACAACGGTTTTCCTTCTCCCAAAATAACTGGGTGAATAGATAATCTAAATTCATCAACAAGCCCTAAATTTATAAAAGCAGTAATGAGACTTGCTCCACCATATAGCCAGATGTCTTTACCAGGCTTATTCTTCAATTTAATTACTTCTTCAAGAATATTTTCATTTATAAATTTTGCTTGATTATCAGTCTCTATTTGAGTTCTGGAAAACACATATTTCTCTTTACTATGAACCAATTTCCAAATTTCTTTGTCGGTATCAGGGTCATTAGCGTTTGGGATATATTGTCCCCATAAATCGTAGCTTTTTCTACCATATAAAATAGTATCAATTTGATTCAAGAAATTAGTGAACCCCATATCAGGGTCCATAATGCACCAATCAACTTCTCCATTTTTCCCTTCAATAAAACCATCTAAAGTAACTGCTAAATCTAAGATAATTTTTCTCTGTTTTACGTTATTTGACATAACTCTTTCTCCTTTCATCATTCAGATATTGTTTCTTCTGCTCCGATATTCAATATTTCATTATTGACAGTATGTTTGTCGATATACTTTAACAAGTTTCTAAATACTTTGGTCACCTTAATCAATCCCCGAATACTTGTTCTTATTCTGATTATAACAAGTATTCGGGGATGTCTCAACTATCAACATTCACCTTTACAAGAGCTATTCTAAAAGGAATATGAATTTAGGAGAAAATTTATTATATAGATAGTATAAGTTGAATAACTGGAATATTTAGTATTTTTTAACAACAATTGTGTTATGATTCTTTTGAGGGGAGGCATAACATTGACTAAAAAAAGGGAAGAAACTACCGTTAATGCATTTATTTTAATATGTTTTGCAATTATTATTGGGACGCTTATTGGAGAATTACCCATCCATTTTGGTTATCGTATGTTGATTGTGCTTGTGTTAATTTTTTTCATAAAACCATTAGAAAAAATAATAAAGAAAATAACCGGGAAAGTCGGACTACGCAAGATGAATGGGTTTCTCTTTTGGGGGTTGTTCTTGGTGTTCTTTTTTCTTTGTGATTACTTTATAGAATTCTGAGTAATTTGGAAAAACTAAAATTAGGTTCTGTGGTTATTTTCAAGATTAAATAAACTATATGAATCAGTTGTATGGCACTTACAATTCGAGTGCCATTAAGTAAGAAGAATGTACGGAAAGCCCTAAATTCCTTATCCATATACCAAAAAAAAGAGAAAGTTATCAATACTAAAACGGAAAAAACAAATTAATAGGGAGAAAACGAACACGAAAAAACCGCTTATAGCATTGATATTCATTTTTTTGCTTACCATGACGAACACAACCTCAATTATTGGAGCGGAAGGGACTTCTCCAACAAAAGAAGATTCAAGTATAAAAGGATCATGCATTAATGCATCTGTCACTGAATTAAAATATCCGATGCAAAAGTTGTGGATCGAGGATGCGTGGTGGACAAGTTCTTTTTAATGTTGTACAAATTGTTCCTGTTCACCACCTATGAACAGGGCAAGACACAGTAATTGTTAGAAAATAAAAAATGATGGTAGACAATTATTTGCCCCTTGGAGTGTTTTGGGAATATTTCGAAGTATTCATTAGGGGGTATTAAAGTTGAAAATGACCTTTGAGTTTAGCGAATTCTCTTTCATTCCTAACTACCTTTTCCCAAATGTGGTCTTGATCTAATCGAATATCAGTTAGGGTTTTATGAACTACTGTGAATTGCTTTTCATTTTCATTTCGCATAAACATCTGTTCGTTCTTGACTTCTTTTATTTCTATCTTCATTTCTTTTATTTCTGTCTTCATTTCTTTTATTTCTATTTTCATTTCGTTAATATCAATCTTCATTTCTTGCATTTGTTGATTCAAGTTACCCACCATTATGATTAACTTAGATAACATATCTTCCATTCTATCTAGTCTTTGCTCGTCCATTTCCATTCACCTCCTTTTCTTAAATCATTATACTATATTTCTTTATGATATTTAAATTTTTACCACTGTATGGCAGGCTGTTTAGGGTGCCAATGGGTTTTGTGATTCGGAACTTCCGAAAATTTTTCAATATGTAAACTGGATTTGTATAGAGTATTTTCATCTCCCGACTGAAGTCACGAGTGTTCTCGACCAATCATAAAATAAATAATAAAGATGATGGGCGGTATTAGCCTGAGAAGGGGCTTCTATTGGTTTGATGACGATTTTCCACATGCTGAGAAAGTAGAGTTTAATGTAAACAAGGGCTATTTTTTAAAATGGGTAGATAGTGGGAAAATGGATAATTATGGAGAAATCATTACCATTCAAAAGAGAAAAAATTTTAAAAATTGCAAGGTCCATGAAATAAAGTTATTAAAAAATCAGGTAGATTTACTTCAATAACGATATTCCAATCTGGCGCATTTCTAGAGCAAGATATGCGCTCTTCTTAATGAATTGGGCCGTTTAATATTGGATGAAAGCCATTTTAATACTACAAGGTCAATACTTGAACGTTCTCATTCAGAGGAATACATGTCTTGAACGAGTGAATAGTTGAATGAAAAATCTATAGAAGCTTCTATCTAACGAACCTAAATGATTCGCTGGAAAAGTTGCTCTAGAGCTATCATTTCTACTTAGTCACGATAAATCTGTGTATTTTTAGTTAGCATTTCATCCACCTCGTTTAAAATCTCTGTTACTTCATTTTGCAAAAAAGGACTGCCGGTATACCCGAACTTTTTCGGATTTGTCGACAGTCTGAAATAATAATAGTTAATTATTTCTCTTCTTTAAAAGAGCCAATTAAAACAATGGTTTCTCTCTCTGTTGGATTATTTAAAGCATGTTTAATTCCGACTGGAAATTGATAAAAATTCCCGCTTTTCCCTGTAAAGGTTGTATCTCCAATAGTTGCCTCTAAAGTACCATCTAATACATAAGCAAATTCAGTTTTATCTGGATGCTGATGCAAAGGGAAATTGGAACCTGGCTGTATTTTGACTATTTTTATACTTCCATTCAAGTGCTCCATTAAAGGTTTCCCTTCAAATCCCTTAACAGGCATAGTTATCCAATCCATCTTGTGAGTATTTATTTCATTCATTAAATGTCTACCTCCGATTATATAAGGAATCATGGTGTTAAATTCAAGATAAATATACTACATTTCTTTCTATTTAGATAGAATTAAGAAGTTTTCTAACAATTCTACCTCTTCCCAATCCACCAGAAAATAAATATCTGCAGAGTTATTTAACAGAGACGACTTGAACAAATGGGATGCTATACCGAGCAAATTCGTTGATACACAATTTCTAAGGTAGAAGATTCATACATATCTCTCGATACCTCTTTGTATACAAATAAAGCAAGGCAATTGCTTAAAACTCATTTTCGAGCATTTTAGGGATACCTTCTTCTTAACCAAAGGAGACAAGAGTTGAAGATCCGGCTGCCTTAATGGTGGCCTTTTTCTTCTTTGACTAACGGATAGTCTTAGAAGAAAATACAGAAAAATCTGAGGATACATAAACAAATATGTTAAAATTTAGTAAAGGGGTGGTATTATGAAAGAAGAAGATAAACCATTTAATGATGTGATAGACCATTTTAACAAGATAGAAGGAAATGCAACGAATCCTAAAAATGCTGATTTTAATAAGTTACCAAAACCATTAAAATATATTGGATACTTTATGATTGCTTTCTTTTCTATATCTTTAATATTGATAATTATTTTAAGTTTGTTAAACTAATTCATTCTTTATTAAAGAAGGTATGGGTTGCTGCGGCAGCCTTTTTCTTCTTTAGACACGGATGCAAGAGTTGATGATCCGACAGCCGTTCCTGATGACCTTACTCTTATGAAATGCAAACGGGGTAGTTTAGTACCATAAGTAGCCTTTTTTACTATTTGCGTTAAAATTATATATATTTCATTAATTTGGGAGGTGGTTAAGATGAAACGAATGCCATACGAACCCACAACAGAATACTACGATGAAAGAATTAAAGCCACAGACGAACAAATATGTAATCTAATAAAACAACGGAAGGTTCTTTCAAATAATAATCCAGGTTTTCCAACTAAAAAATTTATTAATGCTTGGTCTGAAAAATATAATTTATATGCAGAATTTTTAAATGGAGTTTTTGGACATTTATTAAATGAAGAGATTTACAGACCTGTTGTGGAGCCGAAAGGATTTATTAAAAATATACCAATCCTTAAATCATTTGAGAAAGATGAATTGTTTTATTCGGTAACATTCGTACGTCAATTTGAAAATGCAAGTGTACTTCATCTTAACATTGATAGAGATTCTTCTGATGATATGCCAGAAGATTTTCACCGACGAGAACATACTTTTTTTGAACTTTCCATAGAAGGCGATGGGGCTAATTATGACTGCCGAAACGAAGGAGGTGGAGGCTCCAGAGGGCATACATCCTATACATACATTGTATCGCCACCTTTACCCGATGATTTTTCTGGGCTTAAATTAGTCTTTAAAGAATATAAAACACCATTCAAAACAAAACAAACGGTTTTTGAATTTGTCATAAAAATGGACAACTAATTACTTTACCATCCATTCCATTTCCCTTCTTCAACTAAAGGTAAGTTTAGTTTCTAAATGAACATTGGTAAACTATCGATATGCTATAATTTTTACAGGGTTAGTCCACTTCGATGGATAATTACAAAAAACAATTGACCATAAGGTGATTTCTTTGAAAACCAATAAAGAGAAACGATATGAAACAGATTTATATGGGCCAATTAGGGACTATTTTGCGAAAAAAGGATTCGATGTTTATGGTGAGGTTCACCACTGTGATTTGGTGGCAGTAAAGGAAGAAGAGCTGATTATTGTCGAGTTGAAGCTTGGTTTAACGATTGATCTTCTAATTCAGGCAACCAAAAGGCAACGAATAACAGATCTCGTTTATGTTGCGGTCCCAATGCCAAAATACCGTCTTTCCTCAAAAAAATGGCAGGATATTTGCCATTTGCTCAGAAGATTAGAGCTTGGTTTGATCCTAGTTTCATTTCAAAAGAGCTATGATTCGAAAGTAGAGTTAATGATATCTCCAGAATCATTTGATAGAAAGAAAAGTACCCAGAGGAATAAGACAAAAAGGAAGAAGCTCCTTGCTGAAATAGATGGAAGGCACGGGGACTATAATATTGGTGGTAGCAATAAAACCAAGATTATGACGGCTTATAAAGAAAATTGCATACACATTGCTTACCTTCTTAATCGAAATGGACCCATCTCTCCTAAAAGATTAGGAGAGATGGGGACAGGAAAAAAGACATCATCAATCCTTAGAGAAAACTATTACGACTGGTTTGATAAAATTCAGCGAGGGATTTATAGCATAAGTGAAAAAGGCAAAACTGAGTTGAAAGATTTTCCTGAACAGGTTCAGCATTTTTTGGATGAAACAATTAAGGGACAATGTGATGAAAGAGAAATAGAAAAATGACCCGTCTTTAAAGGGATTAGATTGAAGACAATGTAAGGACTACAAAGTGTTTAAGTAGCAATCTCAAATAAATAAGAACACAGATTTAAAAGAACAATTACATAATTATATGGATTCTTAAAAACTACAATAAAATAAGCCTCTTAACCAAGAGGCTTATCCCTCTATACTAACATTAAAGGGGCTTAACATTAGTTATTTTTTTAAAAACAGTCATGTCATTTTTTGAAAAAATAGAAAACGCTTACAAACCTTCGTTAAAGTAACCTATATTTAGCATTTTCTTCAAGTCCTTCATAGGAAGCATCGGGAAATAAAAGAGTAATTGTCGTTCCTTTTCCAATTTCACTATCAATTTTAATTTTCCCATACATTGCTTTTACAATACTATAAACTGTCATCATACCAAGTCCTGTACCTTTTTCCTTGGCAGAGAAGTATGGTTCCCCCAGTCGTCTCAACTGTTCCTTGGTCATCCCAATACCCGTATCGGAAATACGTACACCGATTATTTTTTTCGATGCCAATAATTCTACTTTTAGAACTCCACCTTTAGGCATTGCTTCGATAGAATTTTTAAATATATTGAGTAGGCATTGGTGTAAAAGATTTCTCTCTCCTTTAAGAATCCAGCTGGTTAAAAGTTCAGATGGGTTCGAAAAGTGTAAAACTATATTATTCATATTTGCCATAGGAGTAACAATTCCAACAACTGTTTTGATTTCCTCTTTAAAATCAAAATTTTCACTCTTTTCAATCTGAGGTTTGGCAAAGGACAAATAGTCGTTAATAATTTTTTCAGCATGTGCAAGCTCATCAAGAGCAATTCTTGTATATTCTAGTCTCTTATTGGAAGATACTTTTTCTTCTAATAATAATTGTAAAAAACCCTTGGAGACACAAATGGGATTTCTCACTTCATGCCCAAAAGAAGCAGCCAAATGACTAACAAGTTGTATTTTTTCTGTTTTAAATATTTCTCTTTTAAGAAAGAAATATTTCTTTATCCACTCTGAAATTGATAACAATAAAATAGTTCCAAAAGATGGGATTATTATATAACCTGTCCATAATTTTGATACCCAAATACTTTGACCGACAATTTGCACATAAATTAGCAGGGATAGTGAGCAGAATAAAGATAAAGATAAGCTTATTAGGAGTTTTTGAGAAAATTGGCCTTTTGAATAATAGGGTCCCAATTTATAGATAAATAGAGTGAGCAAACTATATACGATAATAGTAGGGAATATCCCGAGACCACCAATAAATAAACGAGATATAATTGTTATTACTAATAAAACAACACTTATCAAAGGCCCTTCCATTAAACCCACTAAAATAAAAGGTATCTGTCTTAAATCAAATATATAACCAGGTTGGATTTGAACACTTAGGGCAATTGATATCACTATTGCCAATCCACCAATTAGACCATGAATCCTTCTTTTAAGCCAAACATCGTATTCGAAATATCCAACCGAAATATTAGCTGCAAAACACATAATTATTAAGATTAATAGATTAATAAGTAGGTCCTTTGTGAGTAAAGCCATATTTTCACCTTCATTTCTAATTACGTTTTACAAACTTAAAATTCAAAAATTTACCACCGTGTAATATGTTACCACTGAAAAATTTTTAATAAAGTGGGATTCGTCACAGTTTGTGCACATTATTCCATAAAGTAATCTTTATAATTTTATAAAAAATTTCGGTAACGGTGAAGGCAGTAAGGAAAGATTCCCATAATAGAATAGAAATTAATTCCACATACGCCTCAGGTCCTAGTTAAAGTTAAAACTTTTGATTGTTTTTATATTTTAGGATTTTGGTAAATTTTAAATAGGGGTCATTCGGAATACTAAAAACTTGAAACTACAAAAATGTCCCTTCCTGCAGATCAAGCATTTTTAGGAGGGCAATTAAAAAATGAAAGTTTACGTGCTTCTTACTGATACGGGTACAATTTTAACAAAAATTATTAAACTATTTACGAAGGAACAACATAATCATGCATCCATTTCATTTGATGATAACTTAAACAGTGTATATAGTTTTGGACGAAAAAGGTCTAGAAATCCTTTTGTTGGGGGATTTGTAAGAGAAAATGTTCACGAAGGGCTGTTTAGAGATGCAAATTGTGCGATTTACAGTTATTCAATTTCGGAAATTCAATTTGAAAAAATGACTAAAAAAATTAGAGAAATTGAAGAAAATAAACAAAACTACAAATATAATTTTTTAGGTCTATTTGCTGTGGCGATAAATAAAGAGGTAGAAAGAAAGAATGCTTTTTTCTGCTCCCATTTCGTTGCTTTCATTCTTGAAGAATCAGGTGTACCTGTCAAAAAGCAAAAACCACTCTCACTAGTAACCCCACATGATATCAAAGAAACATTTTCCTTGAATTTAGTATACGAAGGTAAATTAGCATTCTATGAAGGTGTAAAATCAACAGGCTAACATTGATTTTTTTAGTGAAAATTACTATGCTAACTTCACTGAATCCAATTGTTACACAACTGATAAAGCGTGGAAATAATTGGATATTTATGCTAAAATCAAAATAATATTAAAAATGTATACTTTGAAGCCTCTAAACACAGCTCAGGTTTAGGTGCTATTGGAGAAGAAGGCACTGTTCAATACAAAGATGCTAATTGGAAAATTAAAGAGTCAAAAACGACTTGGGTAAGCTAATTTTAAAAGGAGGGGTTTGATATGAAAAGGTGGATTTCTTTACTCGGTGGTTTGATAATCGGCATCATACTCTCTTACTTTACACTTGATTACAAGGGCTGGACTCTAGAGTATATAGATGAAAACGGGAAAACTATTAAAGCAATAAATGAATTGGATTTTGATCTTATAACAAATAGCGTTTTAATAGTAATAGGTATTTCTATATTAATCTATGGAATATGGACACTTATTGAAAAGAAAACCAAGGATTTATAATATATTGTTTTTTGGAGATGAACGTTTCTACAATATTAGTAGGGACGATTTTTTATGGAGCAGAATGAAGAATATTTTTACCCTATATACCCCACATAAACCAATAGGATGGTAAAATTAGGATATGGACTTCAATAATATTGTAAAATAGGGGGAGTCGAGTTGAGAAAAATACTTGCTGTTTTATTTACACTATTGATGTTAACTGCTTGTTCAGATGAAAAAACGTACTATGGTTATATATTCAAAGGGGAAAGTGAACATTGGAATGGGGAATATTCTTTTAGAGGAACAGAGTTGTGGGGAGAAAAGGACGGAAGAACCACCTACTCTAATGAAAATAGTTACGAATTGGTATTAAAATACAAAGGAACGTTAAAAGATTTCTCATCGGTAAAAAACCTTGAATATTCTTATCAAACATCTACTGGAGGTGGAAGTGGCAATATGGAGTTTGTTAAACCGCCTAAAGAAGCAATAATTAAGTCTGAGGGAAGCTCACAGGGCGGGGCAAGAGTAAGTGAAGATGAAGTAATAAAAGTAAGAGTTAAATGGAATAAGCATGAAGAGACATTCACATTGCGTAACAATGGTAAATAATTTTTAATGAATATTCGAGTTAAGGAGCATTCACACAATTTTGTTTAAGTTAAAAACAATGAACATTTTACTTTTGTATTAAACTATTAGGAGGTATATATGGCTTACGATAAAAGTTGCCCGTTTTGTAATCCTGAAAAAGACATTGAGCAGAATATTGTTTTTGAAAACAAGTCTTGTTATTTTTTACAGCACAATAACCAACAAGCTGTTTTAGAAGGATGTGGTGTAATTGTTCCTAAGAAACATCATTCGGATGCTTTTGCATTAACAAAAAAAGAGTGGAATGATACATATGAACTTTTACAAAAAGCTAAAAAATACCTCGATGAAAAATATGCTCCAGATGGTTATACACTTGGATGGAATATAGGTGAGGTTTCAAATCAAACTATTCTTCATAGTCATCTTCACGTTATTCCAAGGTATAATGATGAGCCCTTAGCTGGCAAAGGTGTTCGATATTGGTTAAAACAACCTGAAAATAAAAGAAAACTATTACAGGAATGATAGTTAGAAGGAATACATGTAAATCTTGGAAAAAAATCGTCATACTAATATAAGAATGCAATAGATTCAATAGTAATAACCATCTTTGAATAATCAAAAAGCTAGAAGAGCTAGCTTTTTGATAACTATCTATAATTATCCGGCATAGGATTTAGTAATAAATATGTACTTCTTGAAAAGAGCAAAAAAATCCTCCATTAATCACGTCTGGTACCCAATACTATCCTCTTAATTGGCACCATAAATTAGAATGAAATAATCATTCCACCTCTGCCCGCATAAGTTCCCATTGTTGCACCCATATAATTAATGATTATTTCTTTTGGGTGAAATTGTTGGATTAGTTCTAATTTGATTGCCTCGGCCTCTTCTTCGTTGCCAGTATGGGTAATTCCAAAAGTAATATCAGAAAAATCCGTACCTCTTTCACTTATAATTTCGAGTGCTCTCTTTTGGAATCTCTTCTTTCCTCTAACTTTTTCAAGTATTTCTACTTTCCCACCACTAACTCTCTCTAAAATCACTTTGATATTGAGTATTTTAGCTAAGGACCCTTGGAATTTACTTAACCGTCCACCTTTAACGATATTTTCTAATGTATCTAAAAGGACGAGTATGGTCATTTTTTCTCGGTACTCTAAAAGATTAGCAATAATTTGTTCTATTGTATAACTATTCTGAGCTAGTTCTGCAGCACGGATAATTTGTAAACCATGACCTAACGATCCAGCCAATGTATCAAATACTGTTACATTGGAATGGGAGAGCTCCTTCCCGATAGATGCTGATTGATAGGTTCCGCTAAGACCTGATGAGATGGTAAGACAAAGCAATTCGTCGTCTGGGCTGAATGTAGAGAAGGCTTCTGCAAATAAGGCAGGCGCTGGCTGGGAAGTCTTTGGAAGCTCATCAGATGAAAACATCTTCGCAAAGTATTCCTTTTGTGTAAGGTCAATTCCTTCCAAATAATCATGATTATTAATATTGATGGTCAACGGAACGACAGTAATCTCAAATTTTTCGATTATTTCCTTTGGTAAATCTGATGAACTGTCTGTTATGATTTTGATCATATTCCTCATCACCTCACTAGTACAATTGGATGTTTTTACTTCAATTATAGCATTTTCCGTTTTTTTACACTAACTTTCCTTCTTATAAAAGTAACATAAGCTGTCATTAAAAGGTCAGTTTTAAAACATAACAAATGAACGATGCGTTGAAAAAGGATTTTCTAAAAAAGTATAGAATTCTAATAACAAAATAGGTTTGGAAGGATGGTTGATTTGGAACCCCAAATACATGAAGTACAACTTCGAGATGTCATAGAAGATGACATTCAAGTTTTTTTCATACATCAATTAGATGCTTCATAATAGATGAAGAAAAAGGATTTTCAAACGTACGGGGGGAAGAGGTTGAAGAATTTATTTTGAAGATTGATCATGATAATAGTATTAACGCAGATTCAATATGAAATCCACTTGTTGAACAATGAAACATTACATAAATGGAGGCAATAAAATGTACAGCTTTAAGAATGATTACAGCGAAGGCGCGCATCCAAGGATTTTAAATGCTCTAATTGAATCCAACTTAGTCCAAGAGGATGGTTATGGTGAGGACAGTTATTCCCTAAAAGCAATTGAGCTACTAAAGCAAAAAATCGGACGAACTGATGTTGATATTCACTTATTGACAGGTGGGACGCAAACCAATCTTACTGCACTTTCAGCTTTCTTAAGACCTCATGAGGCTGCAATTGCAGCAAGTACGGGTCATATATTGACGCATGAGACAGGTGCAATCGAAGCCACAGGGCATAAAATCATCTCGATAGAAGTTGACGATGGGAAACTAAATCCATCACACATAAAATCTGTGCTTGATGCTCATACGGATGAACACATGGTAAAGCCAAAGCTTGTTTACCTATCAAATACGACAGAAATAGGTACCATTTATAAGCAGAACGAACTAGAGCAGCTTAGAGATTTTTGCCAAGTAAACAATCTTATTTTGTTCATGGATGGTGCAAGACTAGGGTCAGCTCTATCTTCAACAGGAAATGACCTTACGTTGAGCGATCTTCCTATACTTGTTGATGCATTCTATATTGGTGGAACTAAGAACGGGGCACTTATTGGTGAAGCATTAGTAATTTGCCGTGATTCTCTTAAAGAGGATTTTCGTTTCCATATGAAACAAAAAGGGGCACTACTTGCCAAAGGAAGACTTTTGGGGGTACAATTCCATGAACTTTTCCGGGATAATTTGTACTTTGATCTGGCAATCCATGCAAATCGGATGGCTGATCTACTAAGAGACGAAATTACTAAAGCAGGCTTTGCATTTCTCACACAATCTCTATCAAATCAAATTTTTCCAATACTGCCTAATTCGTTAATCACCGAGCTTCAACGGAATTATTCATTTTATATTTGGGAAAAAATCGATTCAGATCACGCGGCCATCCGCCTTGTTACCTCCTGGGCAACAAAAGAGGATGAGGTGCTTGCTTTTATTGCAGAAATGAACAGGAATTTATAAGGTTTCTAACTAAAAAGGAGGATAATTATAATGAAAATTGGTTTTATCGGGTTGGGTACGATGGGTCTTCCAATGGCAACTAATTTGCTTAAAAATGGGTATGAATTAATAATTTATAATCGTACAAAAGAAAAAATGAATGTTCTTGAAGAAGCAGGGGCAATTATTGCAAATTCTCCTAAAGATGTTGCAGCTCAGAGTGATATTGTATTCACTATGCTTACAGCAGATGCTGCTGTTAAGGAAGTCATTCTCGGTAATAATGGCATTATTTACGGTGCTGATCCAGGTTTAATTGTTGTCGATTCCAGTACGATCTCCCCAGCTACGAGTAAAAAAATGGCTGAAGAACTTTCACTACATGATGTAGAAATGCTTGATGCACCAGTAACAGGTAGTGAGCCACAAGCGATAGAAGGAATTTTAACGTTTATGGTTGGTGGTAAAAAAGAAATTTATGATAAGTGTGAGCCATTATTTAAAGTAATGGGGAAAAATGCTTATTATATGGGCGAAAATGGAAAGGGCTGCTATACGAAGCTAGCTAATAATACGATGGCCGCAATTAATCTTCTCTCATTCTCAGAAGCAATCACAATGGCAACAAAAGCAGGTATCGACCCCGAAATTTTTGTGAAGGTTGTGAGTGGTGGAGGCGCAAGAAGTGGAATGGCGGACAATAAGGCGGAAAAGGTTTTTAACCGCGATTTTAAACCTCACTTTATGACGAAGCTAATCCATAAAGATCTCGGTCTTGCATCTGATGTTGCAAAAGAATTAGAAATTTCGACTCCAGTACTTGCGCTAGTGAAGGAAATCTTTCAGATGGCAAAAGCAAAAGGATATGGTGCAGAAGATATGAGTGCTGTCATTAAGTGCTATGAAGAGTGGGCAGGAATTACAGTTAAAAAGGAAAATAAGGAAATGTAATACCCTGTATAAAACTTGTTCTGTTTCCCAAGTGTTTATTGTCACTTGGGGTTTTTTGTATTTTCACCATATCATTCTTCTTTTAGAATTTCTTTATTGGGATCAATGATAGAAACCGGATTTGTAGGCCGAATTTTACGTCTTTATGTTAAAAAAAGAAAAAAGGAAATGATCTATGATATTTGTTATCTTAACAATCTTATTCAAATAAATGGTAAATGTTTTTATTCAATTGTCATATATAGTATGTATCTAAGAAAGGGTGAAACAAAATATGATATCTAAAAAAAGGGTATATCTGAATTTGGTAATATCAGTGATATTTACGTTTATTTTTTGTACTATACAAATCTTTTTTAGAAATAAAACTATTGATGCATCAATAGTTGGTTCAGCTGTCGGTGGATTTTTCGTTTTTTTATTGTCAATTATTTTTGAGAAGCCAAGCAGTAAAAATTAAAAGGTTCCTCAATTACTAAAGTGTTTGTAGAAAGAGATATTCTGTTTTTTTTAAAAACTTATTAGAAACTATGGTAGATAAAGATAGCCATAATCTATGGGAAAAAAGCCTAAATTAGGCTCATTCGTATGAAATCAACCTTTCACACGAATGAGCCAAAATAATAGATTTGTTGTTTAAAAGCCCCTACAGCTCCTCATCAAAAGGCTTAGTGGTACTGCCATTCTACAGCCATTCCTCAGCTATCGAGGAATTTTCAGCAATCGAGTAGGCTGCATTCATGATAGCTTGTGCTAATGTATCACCGGTTGCACAAACTTCATTAAAGCAAACCTCTGATGCTCCTTTTTGTGTATATGAGAAACCCAACTGTTCTAATTTTTCAACGATTACCATCGCATGGTCAAGGTTTTGCTCAGGTTGAAACTCAGACTCATAAATGAAAATCCCTTTTTCATGATCAAACCATCTATCCCATCTATTTAATTTCCAACCTAGTATTCTACGTGCTATTATGTCTATTTTGTTCATATGTTAATACTCCCTTTCTACGATTTTTTTATTTTACCATTTTACTTGTTCCTAGCCTATATATATCATTTGAATTTTTTTTAATATGACGCATGCTAAAAAGAAAGGGCCTCAGTCGTAGACCTTATTTTCAATTAGAACTTAGAATAAAATTAAAAAATCATATATACAAATAAGGTAACACTATTTTAGGGGGCTAAAATGTGTATATATTTGATCAAGGACAATTCTTAGATGAGACAGAGGTTTCGATTAGCGTACGAAACAAAGGATTAAATTATGGATTGGGATGTTTTGAAGGGATAAGGGCTTTTTGGAATGATTCCCAAGAACAATTATATATATATCGCCTGTTCGATCACTACAAAAGATTCCATGAGTCTGGTAAATCTCTCCAACTAAATATCCCTTATTCTCAGATGCAACTATTCCACTGGACAATCCAATTATTAAAAATAAATAATATACGGGAAGATGTCTATATTCGCCCCATATGCATTAATGGTGAAAATACATTACGTCCCGAATTGTCGGCACGTTTTAATCGTGTAATGATTTATTGCATCCCTTTAAAAGAATACATTTCAAAATCAGCATTACATGTGAGTGTTTCTTCATGGACACGGGTAGGTAGTAACATGATTCCTCCTCAAACAAAGTCCACGGGAGGTTATTTAAATTCGGCATTAGCCTCCACAGAAGCCAGATTAAATGGTTTTGATGAAGCAATTTTTCTGACAGAAGAAGGGAATGTGAGTGAAGGACCTGGAGAAAATATTGTTATTGTAAAAAATAAACAAGTAATAACGCCACCTATTACAGATGATATTCTTGCAGGAATTACCCGTGATACAGTAAAACAATTAGCAAATCATGAATTAAGGCTACCTTTTATTGAAAAGAGTCTATCAAGAACCGAGCTATATTCAGCTGATGAAGTATTTTTTACAGGTACCGCTATCGGTATTAAACCCATCATTCAAATCGACCATAGAATCATTGGAATAGGTCAAGAGGGACCAATTACAAAAGAAATTCGGACTCAATATGAAAATATTGTCAAAGGAAACAACCCGAATTATTTAGGCTATTGTACACCAGTGTATTAAATAAAAAAGGTGTAGTCCTCTTGATAATGAACATAAATGACAATGCAACCCATCCTTTACTCAACAAATTCGAAGAAGGCTATCCATTTTAGAAATACAATTGATAACTGCTTGTGAAGATCGGAAATGGTATATCATAATAAAAAACACCCTCCTAGAAATCATATTGTTTCAATATGATTCAGGGGGTGTTTTTTATTGTCTCATTTATCTAGGTCTTTTCAATTTATCTCCACAGGGCTATGGTTATGGGACGAGGAACATGTCCCGTTGTCCCACCTAATATGTTTCAGATCGAATTTCAGGTTGGATTTCAAGGAATTTTGATAGGACAATTGCCAAGTCTGCTCTTGTCATGGTTTTGGCAGGAAGAAAATTCCCGTTCTTATCTGCGCTTGAGAAAATACCTAAACCGGAGATTAATCCGACACTGCCTTTTTCTTTAATTTTTGCCTGATCCTTGTATTTTACTGAGAACAATCCAGGATAAGATGCTAATTTTTCGTAGCCTAAACTGCGAACGAGTAGAACGGCGATTTCTTCTCTTGTGATGGATTTAGTTGGTTTAAAGTTTTGGCTATCTACTTTAATAATATTTCTCTCAATTGCTCTTTGAAGGTATGGATAGAATTCGTCTTCCTTTTTCACATCTGTAAATGGCGGGTTTAATGAAGGATTGATCCAAACAGAGCGTTCCCCCAAAGCTCTCACTATAAAGGTAATGGCTTCTGCTTTTGTCACTACTTTATCTGGCTGAACTTTTCCTTTTACAACATCAAAAATATTTAAATCGATCATGGATTGAAGCTGTTTTTCTGCTTTATGGCCCTTAATATCAGTTGCCACTGTGTCAGAACCTATTTCTTTCCCTGTTTCAAAATTCTTCCATTTCCCATCAATGGCATCCAAATATTTTGGAATTTCGAAATTACTGTTTTTTCCATATACAAGGGTTGTTTCTGTTCCACGTTGATCACCATTTGGAATGAGAAAATGGTAGAAAGTCGTTGGTGTATTTTTTACATAAAGCTCTTTTGCCTTTTCGGCTGAAATGACTTGGTCTTTGGATGGAAATGTAAGATTATTCCAATCCAAACTATAGGATGTTATAGCGCCTGTTTCCGCAGAAATATTTACACTAACGCCTTGGCCGAGAACGGTTAACCCATTTTCTTTTCGGCTGAAATAAATGGTGTACGTACGAGCTTTTTTCCATTTTCCATCCTTAATTTCTTGTGGCATTGTCGCATAAAGCCGGTCTCCTTTCGTTGCAGCAGAACCTTTAACAAAATCGGTTGCAATTTGAAGAGCTTGTTTCATATCCACTTTTACTTCAAAATCCGAACTGTTTTCTTGATTCGAATAATACCTATTATTATCATTATAATAGCGAACAAGTTCCCCTGTTTTGGCATCCACCATCGCCATTATATATGCAGATGGACCGGAACCATCCCCATTTCTCCAGTTGAATACCCAAACCTTTCTTCCATTTGATCCATAATCATCCTGATAATTGACATTTTCCACAACATAATGTTCAGGAATGGAAAGCTTGTCAGTTACAGCTTTTAATGCCTCATTTTTCGTTAACTCTTTCGTAGGTGTCGGTTGTTCAACAGGTTTGTCAAGCACTGGTCCTGTAGGTAACGTGATGCTAGGTTCTTGATTGGCTGGTTTCCCATCAACACCAAGAAGGTCTCCTGTTTTGGCATCATAAAGAGGCGGAACAATATTTATATAAGAATTGTTAGCTACTTGTTTTGGAGCATATACGAGTTGAGCTTGTTTAGAAAATGAATTGGAATAGGATGCGTACTGGTAATAAAGTTCTAATCCTATGTTGCTTGTGAAGAGTTGTCTTGCTTTTTCTTCTGTCATAATTCCTTCTGTATTTGCAAATTTAAAGGAGTTGTTCCATAGATAGTTGAACCCTCTAATTTTCTCATTTCCATCCACTTGTACAGAAATATTATTTTCATAAAATGGGATGCCATTTACAAGCTGATAGAATCTTACCATATATGTTCCATTTTGATAGGTTTTATTATATTCCTTCATATTGCTATCAATCTGCATTTCTTTAAGCTTTCCAGGATAGAGAGATTCAATATATTTTTTTGCACTTTCAACCGCTTTTTCATAGGAAATTTTTAATGGAGTAGCGGGAGCATTGTCATTATTATACATGTCAATACTTATAATCTCCCCTGTTTCGGCATCAACGGAAACATTGATGGAGCCATATGGTCGGCTTTGTTTAGACCAAGAAATCATCCATAGCTGCTGTCCCGTATAATAGTTGTAATCAAATCGAATTTCTTGCTGTTGATACCCGGATGGAATTTTTACTGCCTTTTTTGCAAGTTCCAGAGCTTTTTCTTGTGTAATCGTTGCTTCTTTTTCTAAGTTGGTAAGTGATGCAGATGATATTGCCTGTCCATTCTTTTCAGTGGCCGCGTGCACATTTATGGAATTAGCACTTCCTAGTAAAACAGATGCAACAACTAGACTTGATACCCATTTCTTTTTCTTCAAAATAAAATCCTCTCCTTAATAGTTTTTCATATTGTTATCGTTACAGTATTGTATATTCCATTTTTTGTGAATTATTCCTAAAAGAAGAAAAAAGGGACAGATTCCCATCCAACAACAAAGGAAAAATTTATTATTGTATAGCCGAGAAGTGTTGGAAGAATTTCAGCAGAATATTGATAGTGATAGTATTCATCTGTTAAAACCCGCTTAAGCAAATTCAAAAAAAGATTGTGAACTTTTTAACAAAATTATCGTATATATTCCTTTTTTCGTAACATTTTTCAGATATAATTATGATATGATAAACATGTGAAATAATTCACAATATAAATTCAGCATGGAAGGGGCGAAACGCCATGTTTTCAAAAGAAAAGATCGTTTTAGAATTGCATGAACAGTATTCGACTCAAGAAGAGTTAAGCAAGGTTGTAGTTCATGATCTGATGGAAATAGGAAAGCAGTGTCAAAACGTGGACAACTACACCATTCTAGTAAACAACAAAACTTACTCCTTATCAGATAGAATGTTTCTTATAAAGGGAATTATCCTCCGCCAAGCAGTATTAAGTGCGATAAATTAATTTCAAATAGAAAATCAAAGCGGGGGAGCCATTGTTCTTCTGCTTTTTTACTGTTAAAGAATTTAGATGGTCTTTGTAAACTGTCTAGCTCCAGTGCTCGCCAATCGGCGAGTTTTTTTTTGGACCATAGATCCAGGATTGTGGAAAAAGGAATCTGTAAAGCAACAGAAAATAATAACTAAGATTCATTGAAACGATAATCGGGGAAATATCTAAAAAACAAAAAAGGAGGTTTAAAAACAACACTTTTTACTTAAAGTGCCTAAATTTAAAAATAGGGGGATTTAGATAATGAAATTAGATGGGAAAGTGGCAATTATAACAGGGGCAGCATCAGGTATGGGGAAGGCAATTGCAGAATTGTATGCGAAAGAGGGGGCTAAAGTGATTTTAGCAGACCTCAACTTTGAAGGTGCAAAGGCAGTTGTAGAGGGGATTAAAAATAATGGTGGTCTGGCTAAAGCACTTCAAGTAAATGTTGCAAAATTAGGGGATATCGAAAACATGATAGACACAGCAGTTACTGAATATGGAACTTTAGATATCCTAGTAAATAATGCTGGTATAATGGATGGATTTGAACCCGTTGGAGATATTAGTGATGAAAAATGGGATTTACTATTTGATGTGAATACAAAAGGTGTAATGCGCGCAATGCGAAAAGCAATACCTATCTTTTTAGAAAAAGGAAAAGGTGTCATCATAAATACAGCTTCTACTGGCGGATTAAATGGTGCTCATTCAGGTGTTGCTTATGGAGCATCGAAGCATGCAGTTATTGGATTAACTAAGAATACGGGCTTTATGTATGCAAAAAAAGGTATTCGCTGTAATGCAATCGCACCAGGAGCAGTTGAAACTAATATTGCTTTAAGTATGAATAATATTAATCAATTCGGTATGGAACGAGCAGGCTTAACTCACGGATTATCACCGCGCTCTGGTCAACCTGAAGAAATAGCACAAGTTGCATTGTTCTTAGCTTCTGATGAATCAAGTTTTGTAAACGGTACAGTGGTAGTAGTCGATGGTGGTTGGACTGCTGCATTTTAAATTAAGGATTTGTTAAACTTCATTGTTGATTTTCATTAGGCTCTTTTCTTAAACTTTGTTGCTAGTTGAAACTAAATTAGAATGAGATTCCAGTTTACCGATTAAAACCGTATGAAGTTTTTACGAAAAGAGCACGATACTATTGTTATTTCGGGCTTTTAGACTAGGTACGAAAAACAACAATCTATGCGAAAACAGCCTTTCATTATGATTGGGGAATAGGACATACGATCCTATATTTAATAAAACAAACTGTTGTTCTAACATGAATATATAAATAAGGGCAAAAATAAGTGATTTCGAGTGGAGTTAACGGACATTATTGTTTAACAGAGCCATTTTTAAAGTAGTAATAACAGCAATCATTACTCGTGTAACTCGAGAAACCAACGAAAATAAAATAAGCGGAGATTTTTCGGTTAAATGCAGAATGGAGCTCGTTTCGGGGTGTATAAACGGAGGTTTTCCGGTTACGCAATGCAAAGTCCCCCATTTTCGCGGTTTTTGAGTCAATAGGCGGAAACTCTCCGTCTATTTAAGCTATTTTTAATCCAATTTACAAATTAAAAGGAATTTTTCCGTCTATTAAGAATTCGGACAAGTATCAAATATCAACATTTACCTTTAATAGAGCCTAAATTAAAATACGCTGATTGGCGAGCCCTAGAGATATATTTATTATTTGAAAATGAAATAGAAAAGGGCAGGTATGCTATTTTTCACAAAACTAAACTTCTTAATTAGACAAGTTTTGATCTCACTCATTTAATATAGTAACTAATCCTTTTGGGGGTGTATTAAATGGGTTGAGGAAATGCAAGTAAATCCTCTTCAGGTGGAAGAGTAAATTATTCAAAAGCAGCTATTAAAAAAGGAAATGGAAACAACAAAATTCTCCAAGGCAATACGAAAAAGCAGGCAGTAAATAATACAAAAAAAGCAGGAAAAAGAGGAAAATAAAAATGAGCGTGATTTTTTCCTGCACACATCAAAACGGAACAAAAAAGGGCCGTCAAATTTCACGTTGAATTTGACGGCCCTTTTTTGTTGATAGGTTTAGATTAAAGATCTACTCATTGAACGGCACTCAACTGCATCTAATTTTTACGATTTTTAACAGCATGCTTTATTTTTTGCTGGAAGTTTTAGCTGCACTTACTGCTTCTGTAAATTGGCGCTGATATTTAGTAGCCAAAGCAGGTACATTTCGAATATAATTTTGGGTCTCAGAGATATACAAGTACCTTGAGTTGAGCACGTTTCCAGGACCGGCATTATAAGCAGCCAACGCCATTTCTATGCTTCCAAAACGATTAAGTTGAATGGCTAAATATTTTGTTCCCCCTTCAATGTTCTCGGCAGGGTCGTATGGATTAACTCCTAAGCCATGGGCTGTTCTAGGCATTAACTGCATCAATCCAATAGCTCCAGCTGGACTTTGGACATTAGGATTACCTCCAGATTCTTGTTCGATAACAGCAGCTATTACAGCAGGGTCAATTCCATATTTCGAAGAGGCGGCTTGTATTTCTTTGCCCCATCTCATAACTTTATCAGATGAATCATATTCAACAACGACAACTGGTTTGTTCTCCACAACCTTAATAATCATTGGTTTGCCATCTGCAGTCATAATCCTAACAGTTAACATGTCGTTAAGGGCACTAAAACCGTCTTTTAGATTGTTTTTAATGATATCCCAATCAGATAAGGCAACCTGTGTATCAGCTGCCTGGTTATCCTCTAATTCTAGTTTATTACCGAGTAGGTCCTTGAATTTGCTTTTATCAGAAATTTCCTTACTGATACTTGTTAAGCTGTGTTTTGGAGCGCTGCTTAGAAAAGGGATCTTTGAAGCTATCAACTGAACCGTATTTTTTATATTGGTCTTAAAAATCAAATACTGTTCCTTTTTATAAGCTTTTGTATCAGTGATATCCACCTTATCTTGAAACGGTAGGTAGAGCTGAATTCTAACAGGTTCCTGATGGGCTAGTTTGTCAATAACCAAGTTTTCCATAGGCGTCCAATTAACTTTTCCGGCTGTATAAATCAACACAGCCAAAATTCCGATGAGAATTAGAACTTTGCGAAAAAATGGCCAAATCCAATTCTTCAAAACATGCTTACTCTTTTTTTGTATTAGTGCAAGATATTTATTCAAGGGAGATTCCTCACTTTTTGTCATTAAAATAACCTTTGGTTTTCTCTGTTTTTTGTATTTTCCAAGTAATTGTGGTCCTCCTGCATCTACACTAAACTGCATAATATACAGCTTGAATAAGGCTATATAATACATAATTACAGTAATTGTAACGTAGGGATGTTGTGGGTAATTGCCTGAGTTATGTCGTTTTTTTTACAAATAGACTCCCTAAAGAGGATTCATGTTTCCTTTGGGTGACAAAAATAATAAAAAATGGTTATTGACAGGAAGGATAGTAAGCAGTATTATTATCTCATATTCAAGATATTTAATTTCGAGATATTTTCTAGGAGGTGATAATGATGGAAGGAAAATGTACAAATTTTCCTTATCTACTATTAATGCAGACATCGAAAGCAGTTCAGGATCGAATTAGGATCGAAATTACCAAAAGCAAACTTACTATTACTGAATTTTCTGTTTTAGAAGTGCTTTACAACAAGGGAAAACAAACGATTCACCAAATTGGTAACAGCATCCTAATATCAAGCGGATCAATGACATATGTAATAGATAAATTAGAACAAAGAGGATTGTTAAATCGGAGTGCATGTCCAGTCGACCGTAGAGTCATTCATGTACTTTTAACCGATGATGGGAGTGATTTGATGGAGAATATCCTGCCCAAACATACAGAATTAGTTGAATTCATGCTTGGTTCTTTAAGTAATCGTGAAAAAGAGATTTTGGTCAAACTGTTGAAAAAGGTAAGAGATCGAGTTGAAAGTTGATTTTTTTTGAATGTTTATCTCGAATTCAAGATATATATAATAGGAGGATTTTATAATGATAAATAGTGGTTTATTAATAATTCGTTTGGTGATTGGTGTTTTATTTATGGCTCATGGAGCCCAGAAATTATTTGGCTGGTTCGGAGGATATGGAATAAAAGGTACAGGGGGATGGTTGGAATCTATTGGTATTAAACCTGGTGTAACAATGGCAATTTTTGCAGGATTAGCAGAACTTTTGGGAGGAATATTGTTCACTTTAGGCCTGTTAACTCCACTTGCGGGAATAATGATTGCAGGAACCATGGTTATGGCTATCGTTAAGGTGCATGGTCCAAATGGATTATGGGCAACATCAAACGGATATGAATACAATCTAACTTTGATTGCAGTTGTAATCGGGATTGCTTTAATTGGCCCAGGCCAATATGCATTAGATGCTTTATTATTCTAAAAGAAAAAATCTTAGGAACGGGTATCTTTGTTGAATAACATCAGATTTAAAACAAAAAGGTATGCTTGTAAATGAGATCATTTGTAGTATATGAGGATAGGAAAGGCAGTTGATAATGCTGCTTACCTATCCTTCTTTTTTCTTTATTATGTATGACATTAAATACTGTTACTTTTTTAGCTAACCAGAATTTATATCCATAAATTCTGCTAGCGCGCATAAGGGCAACTATGCCTCTGTCATCGCCCATAGGGGCTTGCCAATCGGCGAGTTTTCTTTATAAAATTAATCAATAAGGTCCTTTTACCATTAGTACAACAAATTAAATTATGTGATAAATTAGAAACTATTTTAAAATGTACAAATAAAAATAAATTAACAAATGAATCAATGAAATCTGCCCTAAAAATAATAGAAAAACATAAATCATTAAATCTAAAGGCACTATGAAACGCTAATCTAAAAAGGATTGCCAAGGATTCTTTCTTAGCAAAAGTAAGAACTGGCTAGAAACCACAATGTACTATCCCAAATATTCAGTAAGTAGTGGGGCTGGAGACAAATGAATTAATTATTAGGAGAATGTAAAAATGTTAGTAGACAAAATAATAAAATTCGAAAATAATTATGCTGAAATACAAGCTAATGTAATTGAAAAAACGTATGGAAAAATCTTTTATGATAAAAATAATCCATTTTCATATGATAGCAATCATGCATTAATTAATGAGAATACTGACTATGATTCAGCGATAAAGGATATGGTAAATTTTTATGAATCAATAGCTATAACGCCACGAGTGTATACATTCACAAAAAATATAAGTGCTGTCGGTCAATATTTAGAAACTCAAGGATTTAATAAATCAATTGAGGAGATTTGTTTCTTTGTCCAAAAAAATAAAATAATAATAGATATTCCTAAAACAATTGATTTTAAAAGGTTAAAACAAATAGATGAAACCGTTTATGAATTATTCCAATCTGATAGTGATCAAGGGGAGTGGGGTTACAAGGCTCTGATAAAGTCAATTGATAAAGAACACTTCTATTTGTTTGGTGGATATGTTGACAATAATTTAGTTTGTATAGCTTCAATTTACAAACAGAATGATATTTCAAGGATAAATGATGTATTTACTAAAAAGGATAAAAGAGGAAATGGTTACGGCAGCCAATTAATTAATTTTATAACTGATTTTAATGATAAGAATCTAAAAACAATAAGTTATTTATATGCTAACAATCATGATGCAATAAAAATATATAAAAAAGCTGGATATGAAGAAATCAATGCCATTATACGGGGATGTTATTGGTTGGAGTAAATTCAAACCTGTTTGAGATCCAAACTGGCAGTTTGATCGTTCATAGGTTTGAAGGATAACAGTTTCTTTCGAGAAAATTAGCCAATCTCAATATGAGGCAAGGCAATAATTGTATATGGATTCAATCCATATGTTATATAGTAAATATGCATTAATTCTATTAGAAAATTTTTCATTGAAGGTCAATAAGAGAAGGGATTTTCTTCCTTATTGCCGAATTAGGATAGAAAGAGGTGGGGAAAAATATGAAAGTAAAAGATTTTATGATCCGTTCTGTGATCACTGCTAATGAAAGCGACAGCGTTGAAATGATTTTAAAGAAAATGGCCAAATACAAAATCGGCGGGCTTCCCGTGGTGGACGCAGAGAACCAGTTAAAAGGGATTGTTACAGATGGTGATGTGCTAAGGTATTTAACACCCACAGAAGAAAACATGTACATCTATTGGGCTTACTATGTTACGGGTGTACCAGAAATTCCTGAAACACCGGAAGCAAGCGTAGCATCAAAAAAGGGAGATCACGTTAAAGATTTCATGAAAAAAAAGGTTGCAACAATTAGTGAAGACGATACTCTAAAAAGTGCCATTGAGCTTTTGGCAAGACATCATTTTAAAAAAATTCCGGTCTTAAATGAAGAAATGAAAGTGGTAGGCATTATCAGCCGCGGAGATATCATCAGAAGATTATCTGAAAAATTTCTTACAAAATAAAATCCTTAGAAGACGGTAAATCCGTCTTTTTCTTTATTTAGGCCCATTGGCTACATTAAATTTACAGTGTGTAGAAAATTCGATTAAAGAATAATTAGGAGCAAACACAATCGAACTGCCAAACATGAAGGGTATCAATAAAATTATTTCCATTTTAGTTGCGCCATTACCGGTAGTTGGAATTGTCCTTATTCATAATGAAAAAACCAGTAAGTCTATAAGTCATTTATTAGAAAAAATTTCGTTGCCCAATATTCTAATTGTTGGCTTTAAATTGCGGATAAGAACGAGCGAAAATCGTTTAAATTAGACTCATATAAAATACTTTACTATAATTACATTATGTTAACTTAGTGATTATACCTCATTCAGATGCACGATTATTTATATAGGCTGTTTTCGTAAAATTTGTTGTTTTCGTAATGAATAATTTGAAATATTTGTATAATATGATAAGATTTTATTAAAAAAAGGAGGGTATTTGTGCAACAAAACCAATTAGTTTCTTTCTTAAGCCTTGGTTCTATCATAATTGCACTTTCGCTTTTATTTCGTTCATCTGCTATTATATCAACGATTCTTTTATTAATGGGTTGCGTTTTAGTAGGGTTTGTCTTTTTAAAACTTTTCGCAAACAGTAAAAAAAGAAAAGAATAATATAATTTATTTACAGCCCTGTCTATGCGGGGTTTTTATATTGCACGTAGCTTTTTTACTGTTGTATAAATTGATTTTTGACACGCTGAGATTTGCATTATCAGGCTTCTCGAATGCTTTTGTGAAGTTTTATGATTTTATCTGGTTCGTCTGGAAACAAATCTTGTTTCATAGCATTAAATAACGGTATTTGCTCTGATTTAGATAATTCGCTGAACTCTTGATATCCGTCTTCCCTCATCCTTTAACGCCCCCTAAACCCCATTGAATCAACTTTTTAACAGTATTCACAATCTATCCGAATATAGCTTTTATTTATAATATCCTATCAATAATTACTTCACTAAATAAGTTAAGAGCTATGATATCAAATGAATAAAAATATATGGTACACTATTTTTAAAGTTTTTAATCTATTAATTAGAAAAATAAGTAAATTGGAGAGATTCTGTTGAAAAAATATACAACGTTATTATTTGATGTAGATGATACACTTCTGGATTTTGATGCTGCAGAGAGTTTAGCATTGCGATTGCTTTTCGAAGAGCACCATTTTTCTTTAACACCTGAAATTGAAAAGAAGTACAAAACGATAAATAAGGGTCTCTGGAAGTCCTTTGAAGAAGGCATAATAAATCGTGATGTGGTTTTGAATACTCGTTTTTCTATTCTTTTTAAGGAATACGGTAAGGAAGTGGATGGAACTATTCTCGAAAAAAGTTTTCGCTCCTATCTTGAACAAGGACATCAACTTAAAGACGGAGCCTTCGATTTAATATCAGACTTACAAAATCAGTATGACTTATATATTGTGACGAATGGTGATTCTAAAACACAAGATAGGCGTTTACGTGATTCAGGATTATATCCGTTATTCAAGGATATTTTTGTCTCGGATGTCACTGGCTTTCAAAAACCGATGAAGGGCTTTTTTGATTATGTCATTGCGAGAATTCCTAATTTCAAAGTGAATCAAACATTAATTATTGGAGATTCCTTAAGTTCAGATATTAAAGGTGGCAATCTAGCAGGGATTGATACATGTTGGTTTAATCCAGAAATGAAACACAATAACTCTGATATTATTCCAACCTATGAAATTCAAAAACTCGAGGATCTTTATCGAATTTTAACTGGAAAAGATAGTAGAATAAGCATTCGTTAGTTATTCTTTTAATGAAGAGCTTTTCAACTTATGCTCGCCTCGATTATTGTATTTTTGATGCTAAACAACAGTAAAGCTCAAAAAATGATGACAACAACTTATTGACCGAATGTCTTGGTCTTTCCTTTTATTTACTAATATGTGATAAACTAACTATTAAAGTGGTAAAGAGAGGGCTGAGAGGATGAACAATAATCATCATGAGAACAATCAAGAGGATGAACAAAAAGAACAAAAGGAACAAAAGGAAAAGAAACAAGAATTGGTAAAGGAACTATTAGATAATCAATTTACGTTCGGGCTATTTTCTCTTGGAAAATATGAGAAAATGGCAGAAAAAAACCCTAAAAAAGCTTATATGATGGTTTTTGGGCCTGTAATTTTTGTTGTAATAGTTTTTGGGCTTGTATATTGGATTTTTGTAAAATGATTATCTCTGATTTTATTGTTTTTCTTTCATCCTTCATAAAAAACATTTCATCTATGCTACTTTTAATTTCGTTTTAATAACAACGCTATACTTTAACATAACCTAAAAATCAGTATTTTTTTCTAATCCGTTTCATTTTTGAAATCGCAAAAGTTACTAATATCTACTTCGATTACGAAAGTTTGGTGCCTGACACCCGGTGCATATCTAAGCGCACAAGGGGCAGGTACCTTTTTTTACCAAACAATTTATAATAATATGGGCGCAAAGGGGCAAAAGAATTTTACATAAATTAGTAGTTTGAAATAGTACATCAGAATAAGATTCTAGTATAATAAAAGGATTGGAATACCCCCCATAATTGATATGTTATTTCTATTTTATTAAGGTCTCCGGTCTTATTTCCAATAAAATCAGTTCAACGCAATGCTTGTGGCCCCATTAATCGAGCAATAAATAAAGTTGACAATATCAAGGTTCTATAATATTTGTCAATTAGACCTAATGTCAATTAGTTAATGAATAAAGATACTTTTAAACTTTAGAACATGTAAACCAATAATCCTGAGGTGATGGGCCATGCGTAAAATTAAAATAATTATTATAAGCAGTCTGATCATGATAATTGCACTCGTATTTGCAGGTATCTACTACTATCAGTCAACTCGATTCAATTCGAATATCACGATCAATGACACTAAAGTTGGGGGACTAACTGCGGATCAAGCAATAAAAAAATTAAAATCAACTGTATTAAAAAATGTAGTCTTTGTCGGACAAGAACAAATTTTTGATGGAAAAGATACGAAAATGGAATTTACGAATAATGATATGACTGGAGTTAAGAAGTTATTAAGAAGACAGCAGACCTTTTTCCCTACTTCAAAGGCAAAAAGTTATTTGTTTATACCAGGCAAAGCGGATTATTATCAAAGCAAAACCATGAAAAAGAAAATAGAAGAAAAGCTCATATTAATGAATAAGGGCTTAAAAGCACCACAAGATGCCGAAGCCCATTTAGAACAGGGTAAAATGATCGTCTCCAAAAGCATTAATGGAAAGCAGTTCGATGTGGCTAGTTTGGTAAAGGATTATCAGAAGCAGGAATTCAATAGTGAAATCCATCTGAATGCCGTATATTTGCAGCCTATCAAAGCGGACAGCCCAATTGTGAAACAAGAAATGAAAATGCTGCAAGAACTCGTTCAACGAACCATTGATTATAAGGTACAGAACAAAGATTATTCTTTTATAGCAAGCGATTTAATTAAAAATGCATCAGTGTCAAAAAAAATGAAATATAGCATTAATACAAGCGATATTCAGAAGAAGGTTGCTGAAATTGACCGTTCTCAATCGACATTAAATAAAAATTATACATTTAAGACCCATTCAGGTTCAGTAATATCGGTAAAAGGGGAATCCTATGGCTGGGCAATTGACGTTGGCGCCGAAACAAAGCGGATTCAGGAAGCTTTTGAAAAAGGGGAAAAAGCCATACTTGCCTATAATATCTATGGTATTGGTTGGAACACTTATGGCATCGGCTATCATAATCCAACGAACAATGGAATTGGGAACACATATGCGGAAGTGTCAATTAAGGAACAGCGCATTTGGATTTATAAAAATGGGCAATTAAAAGTTACAACACCAGTGGTAACAGGCAGACATGACACCCATGAAGACACACCAAAAGGCCTGTGGTATATCATGTTTAAAGAATCACCTTCCATCCTACAGGGCAGTGAAGTAGGCAATCCGAATTATTCAGTTAAAGTTGACTATTGGGCACCCTTTACTCTCGGAGGAGTTGGGTTCCACGATGCCAGCTGGAGGAAAAATTGGGCGAGTACTGCCTACCTTAAAAAAGGATCTGGTGGATGCGTCAATACACCACCAAGTATTATGAAAGCCGTGTATGACAATCTAGCCCAAAACGAACCAGTTGTCGTTTATTAAGGAATGAAAATCCATCAACGTGCCAACTGAGCCAAATTCGCAGTGAACGTTTCGAGTACCCGTTTAATAAACAACAAGTCGTTAATGAATTTATAACGCACTGGAATTAAATTTATAAGGGGGAAATTTTATGATAGTTGTAACGAAAGAGAAGATTGAAGGATATGAAATTAAGGAAGTATTAGGGGCTTGTTTTGGCCTTGTTGTGAGAAGTCGCGGATTTGCTGGTCAGATTACTGCTGCATTTAGGTCCCTTGTAGGTGGGGAAATTTATGAATATACGGAAATGCTTGAAGACGCAAGAAAACAAGCATTAGATCGCTTAAACCAAAATGCCCAGGCAATGGGCGCCAATGCAGTCGTCATGTTTCGATTTGATTCAGGCGAAATTGGTCAAAACATGAGCGAGATTGTTGCATATGGCACAGCAGTTATTGTAGAAAAGGTTGATTAAGAATGAACTGGTTTTGGTATTATCTATTATTTCAAATCTGCATCATCATTTTCTTTTGGATCTTTTCCAAACGAAAAGACAAGCGCTATAAAATAAATAATACCCTAACAGAAGACTTCGAGCCAACACAAGAAGTCTCCATTGATCCAGTTTCAAAGGTGTTGAAACGAGTCTATGTGAATCGGAACACCGGAGAGCGAAAATATATTGATGAAAAAGGGGAAAATGACCATAATCGAAAAAGAAAGTAATTTTGGTCAAACAGCATAGTTATAGGGTACGCTATAACTCCTAGCACTGGGTAGGGGATTTTACTTTTGCCAGAGGCAAACATTTGAGGCCATTCAATACTCCAAGTTGTGTTTGATGAAGCAATCTATGTTTGAAAAATAAATAGGCTAATTCAATGGGGTCATCATTTAACGACCTTGTGAATTAGCCTTTTTTTAGCAAACCAGAATTTATATCAATAAATTCTGCTGGCGCATACGGGCAACTACGCTTTCGTCATCGCCCTAAGGGGCTCGCTAAACAGCAATTTTTCTATAATATTATTGAGCAGTATAGCCCCCGTCAATGATTAATGAACTTCCAGTCATAAACTCATTTTCGCATAAAAAGACAATGGCATGAGCAATCTCTTCAGGTCTGCCGAGTCTTCCGATAGGATGCTGAGCCACTAGCCCTTCATAAAAATCACCGAGTGCTTCTTTGTTAACCATTCCCGTTTCTACATACCCTGGACAAATGGCATTGACTCGGATGTTTTGCGAAGCATATTCTAATGCAAGTGATTTTGTTAGAATATTGACAGCTCCTTTAGAAGCATTGTAGGCAAAAGCACCTGCTTGACCGACATGGCCTAAAATACTGGCCGTATTCACAATCGATCCTCCACCGGTTTTCAACATTTCACGTATGGCATATTTGGCTCCAAAAAACACTCCATTTTGATTCACTTTAATTACGTTATTGTAATCATCAAAAGATGGCAGCAAGTACTCCCACTCCAGCATTATTCACTAATATATCAACAGCTCCGAAAGTTTTGAACGGCATCTGCCACCAATTGTTCAACCGACGATTCATTCGACATATCCGCCTGAATAAAAGAAACCTCCAAGCCTTTTTCCTTCAATTCCTTTTCAGCTTCTTTTCCTGTTTTTTCGTTATAATCCGCTAAAATAACCTTCACGCCTTTTTGACCAAATGCCTCCGCCGTTGCCAATCCAATGCCGGAAGCTCCTCCTGTCACAATTGCGACTTTACCATTTAATGAAATCAATCGTATTCCTCCTTTGGATATTGGTTATTATTTGAATAAACTGCTTTCTATTTTTAGATTTACCTAAATATTATAAAAATTACAATTTATTTCTATGAAAAAACAATCATTAATAACCAAAACAATAGGATAATATTGAAAATCTAAATGATGTAAAAAAAGGCCAGCTTATAACTAGCCTTTAGCATAATTTTGCTTTGAGATAGTTCGTACAAGCAACGATTACTCCCAAATCAATTACAGTAATTCACTTAATAGTTCACCTTACTTGAATATCTTTATTCAATATTCATGGTACTTTTCTTTAAATAAGAAAAGTGCTTTTTTGTTTTTTACTAATCCATTTTTTTAAAGCGTTGTGGTTACTAAGAACAATTACTATTTCCAAAGTTAGATGTCTAACGCCGGGGAGTTAGCATGAAAACGTACCAGGGTGAAAATTATTTTATTGTTTAGAATGGGTTAAAAAAGCTATAATTCAATATTTTTATACATATAATGTAAACTTTTCATAAAGTTATACGTCTATTCAGAAGGAGGACGAAGATGGATGGCATAAATAAGAATAAAGAACTCAATACAGAACTTACTATCGTATATAGGCACTTACGTAAGTTGGGCATCGCACCGGCGGATGAGGATGTTGTTCAGGAAACTGTTTATAGATACCTACTTTACCGCTATTATCCAGACCTCATAGACACGCAGTTGTCTAATACGGGTAGCGTTAAATTTTCATTATGATCAGTGTCGGAAGCTACGAAGGGTGGAACTGAATTTAAACGAGGGACTTCTTGAGATTAATAGTAAGGATCGTCCTGAGACAATTCTTCTCGAAAAAGAAAAGAGCCGTGAGCTTGGATATGCACTTTCTCAGTTAAAGCCTCATTTTCAAGAGTTGATGCTATTAAAGTATCATTCCGGCCTAATGTACGCTGAAATTTCGAAATTACTAGAAATGAGCGTTAGTTCAATTAAGACAAATATATTTAGGGAGAGGAAAAAGTTGGCAAATATTTTTAAGGAGGCAAACCATGAGTGATAAACACGAACCAAAAAATGGCGATGAAATCGATTTTATAAGCAGCCCTACCTTGCAAAAGGCAATCACAAAATCGAAAAGGAAGCAAACAATCCAGTATGTCATCATTGCTGTTCTTACCACTTCCATCCTGTTGACCGCTCTTTTCATGAGCAGTAAATATATCCTTACTAAACGGATAGACAATCAAGACTCTTTCTATAATGCGGTTCACGGAGCAAATATTTCAGGTGGGGGTACGACTTATAACTACAACCTTTTTAGTATAGTAGCAGAGACAACATACCGTAAAACCATCGGCGACCGATCAATACTATGGGATAGGAAGACCGAGAAAATTCCTCTCTTTGGAAGGATAGAAACCATTGGAACAAGTAGTGGAATGATGGAAATCAATAGTTTAAATAAAGAAGCAAAAAGGGTTGTTCGTTATAATAACTTCAATAATGAAAGAAAAATAGATTTCTATTATCCTGGGTTGTCCTATGACTATCTGCCGCATGAACTCGATATTGCAGTAGGTTTGGATAAGAATACGTTAATCGAGGTTGCACTTTCCTTTAAGGAACCAATGACCCTAGCTGAGGTGGCTGATCAGCTGGGCAAGGAAAATGTTAATTGGCTATGGGTCGATACAACGACAGCCGCTCAAATGGACAGAATGGAAACGGAACTGGAAAATGATAGCCTAAAAACAAAGGGCGGAGGGGGTGCATTTGGATTTGAGGTTAGACCGGAAGCCCCTTTTTCTGAGGAAAACGGTCAAGTGTTCATCAAAATGCTGGAACAGCTAAACAAACATAGTCATAAAAGTTCAATTAAAGAGGCTCTAAAGGGAATTAAAGAAAATACCCAAGGAACAAAGGGGAAAATCCGTTTAAACGGAGCCGTTGTAACCGGTACGGCAGCGGAGCTTAAACGTTTCCAAAACCTAGATTTCATCCGCTCATCCGTCCTTGGCGCAACGATCGATAAATATTAAATTTATAGGGTTGTTCATGAGGAATATGGGGAAGGGTCAGTTGGGCATTAACAGGATTGAAAGTGTAAATGGCGAACAGTGGCTGGCACTGTTCGCCATGCAAAAAAGGTGATGTTCTCCTACTGAAAATTGTAAATTGAAAATCAAATATAAATTCCTGCCTACATTATTAACTCTGGTTTAACGGAATAAGTTTCATAAAGAACGGTTGAATCCAACCGTTCTTTTCTGCTATGAGCAGTAAATGGCTATCATCCAGATAAATATAGATACGCAGATTCTGATAAAATATACTAGGACATTGTTGTTTTTAAATTTAAATTCTATTAAATGAAGGGTTTCTTACTGAAAATGAGGAAGTAAATAATATAACGAAATCCAAGGAGTATAAATATGCTCAATCAAGGAATCTACGAAGAAATAATAAACCAAAAGCTAAAAAATAAACTTACTGGGTTAGACATCAACACGTACGAAATAGGCAAAGAACTACTAGACGTTGAAGAAGCCAGAAAACTATTATCTTCCTATATCTCTACTGTTACTAGAAAAGCACTGAAATTTGTGCGTGACAATGAGAGTAATGACCAGCAGGCTTTAATTAATCAAATTCGAACTTGCAATGAGATTATTTCAACCTTAAGTGAGAGATTGGATGATGAGGAATTTCGACAGCTAAAGATTGATGAAGAAGGTGAGATTCTTACTTCGATCTATTCCAGGATTAATTCGATTCGAAGCATTCAGAAGGGTGAGGTTATCCGGCCGGTTACTCCACTTTCGCAGAGTTCACTCTTTACTGGCTCGAACTATGAACCGAATATGCTTGGAGAGCTGAAAAAGGAAATCCTCACTGCGGATTCCATTGATATGCTCGTTTCATTTATTAAGTGGAGTGGTCTGCGGTGTATTATCGAGGAGTTACAATCTTTTACGGCTAGTCCGAATAACAAGCTTAGGATAATTACCACTTCTTATATGGAGGCAACGGATTATAAGGCTATCCAGGAACTAAGCAAATTGCCAAATACAGAAATAAAGATTTCATATGATGTTGATCGAACTCGGCTTCATGCCAAAGCCTATCTTTTCAAACGGGAGACAGGGTTCAGCACTGCTTATATTGGTTCTTCGAATCTATCAAATCCCGCATTAACATCAGGTTTGGAATGGAATATTAAAGTCACGGAAAAAGATTCATTTGATATTGTGAAAAAATTTGAAGCGACGTTTGAAAGTTATTGGAATGATAATGAGTTTAAGCTATTCAGTCCCGATAGTGCACAGGATCAGGAGCTTTTAAAACATGCTTTATCAAAAAGTAAGACACATGAGGAGAATGAACATCATTTTCTTTTCGATATCCAGCCTTATTTTTATCAAAAAGAGATTTTAGAAAAGTTACAAGTGGAACGAGAAGTTTTCGGACGGATGAAAAATTTACTCGTTGCTGCGACTGGCGTAGGAAAGACAGTAATTTCTGCGTTCGACTATAAACGGTTTAAGAACAAAAACAAATCAGCCAAATTATTGTTCGTTGCACACCGCGAGGAAATATTAAAGCAAAGCCTTGAAACCTTTCGGGCTATTCTGAAAGATCCCAATTTTGGTGGCATGTTGGTAGGAAATCATCAGCCAGATTCGTTGGAAAATTTGTTCATAAGCATCCAAAGTTTTAATAGTAAAAAACTCGGTGAAACCATGACAAGTGATTTCTATGATTTTATCATTGTAGACGAATTTCATCATGCAGCTGCTGAGTCATATCAAAAGCTGTTGAGCCATTATCAGCCAAAAATTCTCCTTGGCCTTACGGCAACACCTGAGAGGATGGATGGAAAGGATATTTTGTCTTATTTTGATGAAACGATTTCAGCAGAAATGCGGTTAACGGAAGCAATCAATCGAAAGTTGCTCAGTCCGTTTCAATATTTTTGTGTAAGTGATACTGTCGATTTGTCAAAGTTGAAATGGAGTCGGAAAGGGTATGAAATTAGAGAATTAGAGAATGTTTACACATCGAATGACCATCGAAGCAGCCAAGTTGTGAAAAGCCTCTATAAATACGTAACAGACATTGATCAAGTCAAAGGATTAGGGTTTTGTGTATCGATAGAGCATGCAAAGTACATGGCGGATTTCTTTAATAAAATGGGTATTCCATCTGTTGCACTTTATGGAAATGTTGACGGAAAGACGAGGCGTGAAGCACAATATCGACTCATACAAGGTGATATTAAGTTTATTTTTGTTGTTGATCTTTATAATGAAGGAATCGATATTCCAGAAGCAAACACAATTTTATTTTTACGGCCAACAGAAAGCTTGACGGTATTTTTGCAGCAACTTGGACGTGGATTGCGGTTAGCTGAGGGAAAAGAGTGTTTGACCGTATTGGATTTCGTAGGACAAGCTCATAAAAATTATGACTTTGAACAAAAGTTTCGCGCTTTGATGGGGAAGACAAAGCATTCTGTCCAGCACTATCTTGAACATGGGTTCTTTCATTTGCCAAAAGGTTGCTTTGTTCAATTAGAAAAGCAAGCCAAAGAGTATATTTTAAGAAACATTAAAAGCAGCACGAACACTCGCGGTAATATGGTTGCCAAAATGAAATACTTTGAGGAAGATACTGGTTTACAATTGAAATTGGCAAACTTTTTAAAGCATCATCATCTTTCCATTTATGATTTTTATGGAAAAAGTGGTGACCGGAGCTTTAGCCGGATAATGGTGGAAGCAGGAGTTGCGTTAAACTTTGAGTTTGATGATGAGAAAGTGCTGACGAAACGATTACCGAATTTGTTCCATTTTAACTCGAGGAAGCTGCTACAATTTTTAGTGAGCTATATTAAAAATCGTGCCGTTCAGAATAAAGAAGAACAATTAATGCTTGCGATCTTCTACTATTCTTTTTATAATGCGCATCCAGCTAATGAGGGGTTTGTGTCACTTGAAGAAGGTGTAAGTAGAATATTGGCCCAACCGGAGTTCAAAGAGGAAATTTTAGAAATCCTGCGTTATCTCTATCAATCTTTAGAAACAATGGAAATTGAAAATAATTTTAATTTCATATGTCCTTTGGGTGTTCATTGTCACTATAATACCTCGCAAGTTCTTGCTGCATTGGGGTATTACAATGAATTGAGCAGTCCTGCATTCCGTGAAGGGGTTAAACATTTTGATGATGAAAGCCTAGATATCTTTTTCATTACCTTAAATAAATCGGAAAAGGACTTTTCGCCATCTACTTTGTATGATGACTACGCAATTAATGAGCAGCTCTTCCACTGGCAAACGCAAAGCCGTGTTGCGGAGGGAAGCAAAACTGCTGAGCGCTATATTAATCATAAAAAGCAAAACCATCAAATTGCACTGTTTGTCCGGGAATATAAGAAGGAAAACGGCTATACTTCACCGTTCGTATTTTTAGGAACAGCCGACCAAGTTAGCCATTCTGGTAGCAAGCCAATGAGTTTTGTCTGGAGATTGAAGGAAGAAATGCCTTCATATCTTGTGCCTAGGGCGAATAAGAATATACTTTGAACATGAATTGGAAGCCCCATTTTATTTTATTGGGGTTTCTTTTTTGTTGGAAAAATAAACCTACTGCTCTATCATTAAGATATAGAATTATTAAAGTTAACCATGAGGAGAGTTAGCTTGGATAAAATAAAAGTTTTTAGAAAATGGTAATTCAGCTGGAATCCTTTATTTTAAGGACAAAAAATATTTCAAGCAACTATAAATGAAAGTGGTATTAATATTATTTGCCAGCTAATATTTTTTACCCAGGGATGTGTTCTAAGAGATTATTAATTTTTTAAACGATAAAAATGGCAGTGCATTGACGTGGGCCGGAATGAATAATTAAATAGGTGAGACTGGGTTATCAATTGATTTTATTGAAGGTAGAATCGGTGTTAAAGTCTATGGCAACCAACAAGGGCAGATTATCTTTCGTAGAATTACCCCTATGGCTTGTATATTAGTTTTGGCAGGATTATGGGCAACCATAGTGGGAAATTAAGCATTCTAAATTACCAATGATAAGATGGGGTGATCGATTATGGATAAAAAGACATTTAAAACATCAGTATTAAAATTACTTAGACAAGATGTAATTGGATTGTCAGACGAGAGTAAAATTAAATATATGAAAAAATGGATACGAGATTATGAACGAGAAAATCAAAGTTCAACTGAAGTTTGAAATATACAAGATCCTATAAAAGTTGGAATACTAGTACGAACAACAATAAGAAAAATAATAAGCTCTAATTCTCTTTCAACTGAAAAAATCGAACAATTACAAGATGAGAGATACTGTAAAACTACTTTTGATATTAATTATCCATTTCTGAAAAAAGTAATGGTTGGTTCCTCACTTTCACAGCAAAGAAAGATTAATGGATATGACCGGTATTGGGAAGGTGAAGTAATTATTAATGGCGAGAGATATATTATTTGTAATGATTGGTATGAAAGAAATAAACCTAGATTTATTAAGTGGGTAAATAATTTAGGGCAATGATTTTGGCTAATGGATGGTGTCTGTCAAAGGATATTTGTTTGTGACCCATTGTTGTGAAACAAGAGAATCCGGTGCGTGCCATGCACTAAACTTTATACCCCAAAACGACTTATTCAACAAACGGGTCAGATTGCTGAACAACACTTTAAAAAAATTGGATATCTATGTTAAAATGCAGGGGAGATTGTGAGGGACGTAAGCAAGGTAGTAAAACAAGGGCATATAGAGGCTTTGTATTAATATGTGATTTTATTAGTTATTTCTGTTTATAAAAAGCTAGCAGTTCCGTCGGCTTTACATAAATGAGAAAATAGAAATTTTAAAGAATCCGCTTTATTTTATAGGTCTAAGAAATGAATTTTTTATATCATTGGATGATTCAAATCATTTCGAAATAACTTTAGCTGAAGCTTCAATTTAACATCTTCTTTTTTAAATTTATTTCCGACATCGCACCCTTTATCTGCTGCTTCTATCGCTTTCTGTGCAGATTGAATCTGTTGTTCTGTTGCATCAGCAAGTGTTATTGTAACAATTTAAGATCCAGAGAATTTAAAAGCTCGCTAATGCCTTTACCGGACCTACAAAGGAAAAGAAAAAACAAGCATTTTAGACTTTGTCCGAAATGGTTATCAGGAAAAAACAAAGGATAGTGAGGATATTCCTATTTTATATTTTCTCTTTTAAGTAGACAGAGTAAATACATCACATTTAGTATGTGGATGTTTACACTATACTTGGAGTGGCTTTTATTTTTTAGGTAAAGGCTATGTTAATATCTCGTTCACATAAATAGATAGAAGCGAGAACTTTTAAATCCCACAAATCATAAAAGATTTGCATAACTGCAAAGATAGAATTTAATTTAAAAGCAAGATGACTATGCAGTTATCTTAAATTAATAGGTATCAAAATCTTTCAAGTGAAAACTTTTTAAAAGTGAAACTAGACTGATACTATCAAAATTATAGAGTTCAGCAACCATATAAGGGTGTTCCAAAATGAGGTCTTTTTCCCTAAAATATGCAATCAATAGCATCTGCATAGTAAGTAGAATCATTCTAGAACTGACTTCAATAATTGAAATCTGATCGTGTATATTTCTAAGCCAATCATCAGGGTTGGGAAGTGGTTGTGAGCCGTGAGCAAAAGTGTTTCTTATTTTGGAGACCAAATGTAATCCTGATCCAGCGTTTTTTGGGCTGAAATGTTTATAAATCTGCTCACCGTAAGGATAGTTAGAATTCTGCATTAGTTTAAATAGGCAATCCACTACACATGAAAACTTTTTTATTGGTGTTCCTGCATATTCTGATCTCAAAAATTTTATTCCGAAATAAGGTTTAGAATCACTTTCTTTAGCATTTGTTATTTTCTCTAACAAAGACTCCAAACTACCCCAAATAAAGTTAAAGGTAACTAGCTCTTTGCAAAAAAGGGACCATAATTTACTTTTGGTTTCTTCATAGTCTCTTACTGGACTACAAAATATAGTACTAGCATCATAATACTGAGTATCAATCTTGGTATTAACAACAGCAGAAGCCATAAGCAACCAATCTTTGATGTGTAGCCATTTATCATCTTCTTGATGGATATAAACAGCTTCAAAAACTAAAGAAAGTTTCCAAGCATGTTCTCTTACCATAAGATATTCCTTCATTATTAATCTCCTTGTTCTTTTCCTTATTATGTGGAAAAACTATGCTTGCTTTTCCTTCAATTATAATTTCGTATATTAAGGTATATATTTCAAGTATACATATATTTATACAAATTATATAAAAATTTCATATATATTTTTGCTATAATATTAATACAGGGATTTTAGTAGGAGGTTTAAAATTTGGAAACAAATATAAAATGGAGAAATCTACTTAACGAAAATAGAGGTAAGGATAAACATAAAAAACCAGAACAAATTGAAGCTGAGCAAAAAGAAAAAGAAGAAAGGAAATCTGCTGATATAAATATGATTCATGATCATCGAAATGAGTTTGAACGTGATTATGATCGAATCATGAACTCTTCTTCTCTAAGAAGATTACAGGATAAAGCTCAAGTTTTTCCTCTTCAAGAAAGCGACTTTATACGAACAAGATTAACACATTCAATGGAAGTATCTTCAATTGCGAGATCATTTGGGGTATGGCTTGAAAAATGGTTAATAGAGGTAAATAAGGAACTGAATATAGATGATTATGGGAAAATACCAGCAATGTTAGCAACAGCAGGGTTAGCTCATGACTTAGGTAACCCTCCTTACGGACACTATGGTGAAGATGTTATAAAAAACTGGTTTAGTAATTATTTCAAAAAAAATGAAGGTATTGACCTAACAGATCCCCAAAAAAATGATTTTATTAACTTCGATGGTAATGCCCAGGGAATACGAATACTAACCAGATTACAATTCCTTAACGATCAATTTGGAATAAATTTTACATATGGAACTTTGTCTATTCTTTTAAAATATCCTTTTGACTCTTCTAATGATTATGCAATTAAAAATAGAAAGTTTGGTTATTTTCAACAGGATATAGAAATGGGCAAAGGAATAATCCAAGAAACTGTAAAAATAGCCGGAAAAAGAAATCCTTTAACCTATTTTCTTGAGGCTGCGGATGATATAGCTTACTTTGGGTCTGATGTGGAAGATGGAGTAAAAAAGAAAATTATCCCTTGGGAAAAAGTTTTTGAAGAACATATTATAGAAAATGACAAGTATAAAATTTATGAGGCTTACAAAGATGGAATAGATACTTTAAAAATAAAGCATGAAAAAGCAAAGAATAATGGTTTTCCAGACTACTTACTTACTAGTGTCCAGAATTTTAAAGTTTGGGCCCAAGGACAAATGATAAGAGAAGTTAAAGAGGTCTTTGTGGAAAATTATGAGCAAATAATGAATGGAGAGTTTGATGAAGATGAATTTTTAAAAAAAACAAAAAATGCGCATCTCCTTAGAAAATTCCTTAAAGGGTTACTTAAAGAATATATTTTCCCCAATAAAGAAGTCCTCTCCTTAGAATTAGTTGGTGACTCAGTTTTATCTCACTTACTAACAACTTTTGTAGAACAGTGTATTTTTGATGAAACAGATTTTGAGAATGAATCTAAACCAAAAGCTGGAAAGTTATTAAGAATGATTTCTGAGAATTTTGTTTTTGTACACTTGATAGATGACGACTATGAAAACCCTAAAAAGGGTAAAGAATTAAAGGCCATAGATACATATTCAAAGTTGTTATTAGTTACTGACTTTATTTCTGGTATGTCAGATTCTTATGCCTTAGATTTGCATCAGAAGCTAAAGGGTGTTAAAATGCCATAAAAACCATAGGATGGAGGATTAAAGTCATGAAAGTTTTTCCTGAGATTAAAAACAGTTTCTATGATGTTTTATCTATTCGTCCTACGGCTTATACTTTTATCCGCTACCTAGAGCAGAAGAGTAATTTATTATTATTCGGTGGTTGTATTCGTGAGTATTACGATAATAAATTTACAATTATTCCACGTGATTTTGATATTGTTTTATCCGACCTCGAACATGATTTAGACTTTTTGTTTCAAAAGTTTAATTGTATTTATAAACAGAACAAGTTTGGTGGATATAAAGTTAAATTAGATGATCTGCAGTTTGATATCTGGGAAATACAAAATACATGGGCTTTTAAGGAGAAAAAAGTTCATTTTCAAAAGTTATTAGATTTAAATAAAACTGTTTTTTTAAATATTGATGGAGTATTTTATGATCTAAATAGAGGATTATTATTTGATGATGGGTTTAGTAATGCTATATCGACAAGAGAAATTGATATCGTATTAACAGCCAATCCCTATCCAGAGTTAAACTTGGCAAGAGCATTTAGATATAAATATAAATATAACTTACAATTTTCCCACCAACTACAATATTACTTCGATAAATGGTTAGATAACTTTGAAAACAAGATATATGGAATTAATTATTTAAAGGATATAGAAATGAAGCGTTACAAGTCTTCCATAATTGATTGGAACTATGAGATAGACTCGATTTAAATACTAAGAAACATGTTTCAATAGAAAATCAAAAAGTTTACCTTCATGGAACTAACTTATATATAGGAAGGAATGGCTTGGAGTATTCCAAGCCATTTCAGGTTGTCGACAAAAAGCATTCCGAATTGGCCTATTTGGGTGCCTTTTGTCATTTTTACACTCTATTCTTCCTAAAACAGACCTCTACGAGGTAGTTTTTTATGCCATTTCGGGACTAACCCAAGTCCAGTTGGCCATCTTCTTTAAATACATGTCAGCAAAAGGAAGCATCGCCTGCATGGACAATTTTTTAAGACCCCTGAGAGTTGTCCATCGAAAGTAAAAATGAGAAGATTGAAAACGCAATATTCAATGACGATTTTGTTGAAGAATTTGAAGCTGCAATAGCTGAAATAGATCCTGACGGAAGTTATGACATTCGTTCCTCCGCCACTACTGAGGATTAGCACCGTTTTAATGGAATAGCCTTTTATAATCCATTTTCCAGCTATTTCAAATTTTTCAGTAAGTGAGGGCTATTCCTTTTTATTAAGTCTTGAAGAATGGCAATCTCTAAATCTATTTCACTAAATATTTTTTTAATTGATCATTCACTTATGAAAGTTTCTTTGTTTTTAGAGGACAAAACTCTACTCCAGTGCACATTTCATCGTATTTTCCTCCTTTATACTCTTTAACCCAACGATTGAGCATATTGGGGCATAGCTCATATCGACGTGTTACTATTGCAGTATTTCGGTTTCTATTGCTTTCTTTGAAATTTGTATATTAAATTTTTTTGGATGTTTAATACGTTTCATGATGTCAGCTCTAATTAACTATTATAAAATAATTTAATTATAGCTGTACAAGTTCATTTCGGGGTTAATGAGCTTCAGCTTCATGAAATGGCAAAATTACTTGAACGAGTTTGACTAAACTAAACACATTTACCTTCTCCGTCTTTCCTGTTTATTTTCGTTTGTGTAAATCCCCTTTCCACAAGGTATCCTCTTTAAAATTAACGCTATCTACTTTTGACTTCCGGGCTTTTGATTACTTTGAAATAGCTAATTAAAAAGCTATTTCAAATATATATTAACAAATCAGAGAAAAAGAATTTGAACTAAATTGGGTATTTTTTCAAAAATTAGCTAGATTAGCCTTTCCGATATGATAAAATGATAGCATACAAATACTGGAGAAGTATCTCCAGCAGAAGAAGGAGAGATTAACTTGGGTTTTGGGCAACATCAGAGTTTCTATTTAAGAACCTATTGGTTAAGGAAAGCCATCCAACAAATTAATATAAATAACAGATTCTTTTATGAAAAAAATGCATCAGAGTTGATCGGTTTAGGTTCAAATATGGTGAACTCATTAAAGCATTGGATTGTTGCAGCTGATATTTGTGAAACAGATAAGCGCGAAGGTGATCACAAAGTGATTCATCAAAAATCTCAATTTGGGGAGATTTTTGATATTTATGACCCTTACATTGAATTAAATGATACTGCTAGCATTATTCATTACCATCTAGTGGATGATAAGGAGCCGTGTACCACATGGTATTGGTTTTTTAATGAATATGACAAAGCTTCCTTCGAAAGAGATGAAGCATTAAATGATTATATTTCATGGCTGAATAAAAGCTACAATTCCAAAACTTCAACAAATACTTTGGAAAGAGACTTAGATTGCCTACTTAAGCAATATTATTCCAAAAATAAATCAAGTGATCCTGAGGAAGTTATACAAAGTCCACTTGCATCACTTAATCTATTAGTTGAAAAGAATGCTAGATTGTTTAAGAGATCTCCTAATTATGAAGAAATAGGCTTAACTGCACTTATGTATGTATTGTTGAAATATAATCAATCTGAAGTTTCGATTAATGAAATCGAAAAAAATAAAAATTTGTGGGGGAAAGTGTTTAATTTAAATAGAAGCGAAATAGTAAATGCGATTGACCAACTTGCTTCTATATCAAAATACCCACTTGAATTTGACAGGACAAATAGTTTGGATTTGGTTAGAGTAAAACAAATAGATCCTATACTGTTTTTGAAAGAAGAGTATATAAAGAAAGCAAGGTCATTAAAATGATTTCTTTAAAAAATAAATTTAAAACAAGCGTAAATATTAAACTTGATTTAGGTAGTGATTGGATACAAGAGAGGTATATTCCAACACCAACACATTTAGAAAGTTTAACAGGGATATTAGAAGGCTTCTTAAATCAAGGTAAAAAGTCTCATATTATTGTTGGATCTTACGGATCAGGAAAATCTATGATCGGAACATTGATCTCTAATTTAGTTTCAAAAAATGTTTTTGATGACACAGTAGATCAATTAATTGAAAAGTTTGATAAAGTAAATACAGAAGAAAACGTAACAATTGAACTACTTAAAAGGATAAAAGGAAACAATAGAAGATATATTCCTGTTGTGATCAATGGAAAGCAAGGAAGATTTCGAGAAGCTGTAATCTCTTCTATACACAAATCCATTAAAAAAGAAAAGTTAGGATTTGATTTTACTCTTCCATCTGTTGCGGATGAAATCAAATCTAAAATACTATTATGGAAAGAAAGTTACAGAGAAACATTTGATACTTTTTCTCAATTGTTGAAAAAATATAATTGGAATATAAATGGATTTTTAAATGACATTGAGGAATATGATTCTGAAGCAATTAAGTGGTTCAATCAAATTTACCCGACGTTAACTGCTGGTGCAGAATTTTCATTATCATATAATCTCGACATTACAGATCATTTGACGTATATACTAAATAAACTTGACGAAATAGGGTATGGTATCTTTTTAGTTTACGATGAATTCGGAAGATTTTTACAAAGTGTAGATAAGTATGAGACAGTTGAAGTAATGCAAGATATTCAGGATATTGCAGAATTGGCAGATCACCATAATATTGGAAATTTTAGTGTTTTATTGATTACCCACAGAAATTTAAAACAATATTTCATGAGTTTTGGTGAGGAATTACAACATGAGTTTCAACGTATACAAGGACGTTTTAGAATTTATCACACTCATAGTGACCCAGCTACATTCATTAGAATTTCTAGTCAGGTTACAGAGGATTATAGAAGGAAATGGAATCATGAATATAGGTTCGAAAAAGAAATAATTAAATACAATTTATTTCCAGAGCTAAATGGTAGAGAAAAAAAAGCAATAATAGTAGAGAGCTCTTTCCCACTACATCCAGTAACAATGTTTACTCTTCCAAGATTGGCTAATGCGGTTGCACAAAATGAGAGAACTTTGTTTACTTTCTTAGAAAGTAATGAGAATGGTGGATTGAAAAAATATTTTGAAGAAGAAGGAACATGGTACTACGCACATAATTTATTTGACTATTTTGAGCCAGCTTTTCAAGAATTTATGAATGAATCGTTAGTAGGAAAGTCTTATTACAGGTATTTAAGAGTAAAAAAAAGGATAAGTAATTCTTCGACAGCTAATAATGAATTGTCGCTTTTAAAACTAATTACGCTCTGGGATATTGCTAACATTAACAATAATTGTAAGCTCAATAAGGAATTTATGTCCTTTGCTCTAAAATGGGATATAAGTAAACTTAATAAAATAATTGATATTCTAGTAAACAAAAAACTAATAAGATACAGGTACTTTGATGATAATTGGGAAATATTCGAAGGAAGCAGTATAGATATCAATAAAAAGTTAGTAGAAATTAATGATAATGGAATAGATAATAAACAAAAGTTAGACATATTAAGCACCGTTTTGGATAATAGGTATGCCTATCCTAAAAGGTATAACGATGAGAAAAATATGATTAGGTTTGCCACGATTTACCCTATTTATGCTAGTGATCTTGAGGGAAATAAGGTAAATGAATATAAAGATTCTGATTTGAATATTTTTTATGTTATACCAGATAAAGAAGTTGAAGATATAAAGAAAACGATTATTGAATTAAGCCAAAAGAGTAACAGAAATTTGTATGTGTTACCTTATCAAAATTTATTTAATTTAGATGAGAATTTATCAAAACTTGTCTCAATCGAAAAGTTGCAAGAAGATAAGTATTTCCTAAATGAAGATTCAATTGTGGAAGAAGAATTATTAAAAATAAAGGAAAATATCCTATTTATTATTAAAGAAATATTTGAACCAATAACTCAATTTCAAAAGGCTTACTGGTATTATAATGGGAAAGATTTAAAGGTTAAAAGTAGAATTTCTTTAAGTGAAAACTTATCTAAAATTATGGAGGGGATTTTTGATAAAACTCCCGTTATAAACAATGAATCTTTTAATCGGAGAAAGATTTCTAAACCTCAGTTAAAAGCAGCTAAAGAGGTTGTCGACACAATAATAGATTGTAATAGCAATGAGAATGATTTAAAAGGGCCTTCTAAATTAATATACGCTTCAGTTGTTAGGAATAACAAAATAAATGAGTACGGTGAAAAAGAAGAAATATCGGCACTAAGAATAGAACTAATGAAACAAATTAATTTAGGTAAAGGTGATTTTACCACCCTCTTAGATGTATTTATGAGTGAGCCTTTTGGTATAAGAGAGCCCAATATACCAATTTTACTTACTGCCATTCTAAAAAACGAATGGAGATATCTGGTATTTTATCATAAAGATGGTTCATATATTAATGATTTAGATGGGGACATTTTATACGATAGAATGTTGGATAAACCCGAGAACTATTCTTTCTCTTACCAGTCCCTTGATTATAAGCACAATGAATTTATTAAATTAATTGATGACTGTTTTGTCTCATATTCAGATGATAAAGATTCATCCTATCATCCAGCTATTCGAGTAAATAGAATGTTATCTAGATGGTTTAGAAGCCTACCTAAGATAACGCAGAAAACCAATAAGTTATCTGATAATGCTTTGTTATTTAAGCAGTTAATTAAGAAAGGCGAATTTGAACCAGATTCTGCTATTGATGTATTGTATGGGCTAGAATTTGATACAAGTTCTATAAAATTAATTAAAAGTGAAAGTGAAAAATACTACAACGACCATAAAAAATTAATAGAAACGACAATTTTTCAATTAAAAGACGTTAAAAATTTTGATGAATTATTTAGCTTAGCACAAGATATGAGTGAACTAGTAAAAATTAATAATAAGTTATATAACCTTATTTTGAAATCGGATAAGGAGAATTGGGTTAATAAATTAGCCCTTGAGTTGGTAGGGGTTAAAAGAGAAGAATGGTCTGATGCAACTAATGAAGTATTTTTTAAAACAATTTCTTCACTAATTGAATGTGATAATAGTACTGAGCTGCAAAAAGAATATTACGAAGTTCAAATTGAAAATAAAACCATGGCAATACCTAAAGTTAATCTTTCATCAAAGGGAAAAATTATCTACTCGAACATAAAAACTGATCTAGGATTGATGGCTAGAAAACTTCCAAAAGAAGAAATTAAAGCACTGTTATATAAACTTCTAATAGATTATTATGATGAAAACAGATAACCAAAAGGGGTGGTTTGGTGTACGGGAGAGAACCTGTTTATATAGCAATGTTTAGTGGGGGTGCAGCAAGTTCATATGTTGCATATTTAATGGTACAAAAGCATGGAAAAGAAAATTCAAAGTTATTTTTTACAGATACCCTATGGGAGCATGAAGATAATAAAAGATTTATGTTTGAAGTGGCTGAGGAAATTGGAATTGAAATAGAAACGGTGAGAGACGGAAGAACACCAGAAGAGGTTTTTGAAGAAACTCGTTTTCTTGGAAACTCGAGATTGGCTAAATGTTCTTCAGATTTAAAAGTACGCCAAACAATGTTGTATCTTGAAGAATTACGTAGCAATGGCTTTGAACCAGTTCTATATTTTGGAATTGGAAAACATGAGAAACGTAGAAGAGAGAGTTTAGAAGCACTCTATAATCACTTTTTATTGCCTCGTGATGGAGAAGAACAACCAGTAAAAACGGTGTTCCCTTTGTATGAAAGTAATATTTCAGATGACGAAATAAAGAAAATAATTACAGTGGATTGGAAGATTAGTCTTCCTGAAATGTATCATTTAGGATTCTCCCATGCCAACTGTGGTGGGCGTTGCGTGCGAGGTGGATTTAATCATTACAAACACTTATACGAAACATGGCCAAGTGTTTATATTGAACAGGAAGAAATGGAGAAAAGATTAAGAAAGCAACTAGGTGATGTTACTATACTTAAAAGGGATGGAAAACCTTTTACTTTAGAAGAATATAGGAAAGAATTAGATACAGATTCTGAAATTGCAAAAAAGCTTGTTGAAGAAAATGATGTACCTTGTGTATGTCATTATTCATAATTAAGTCTGTGAATTTAATCAAATTGTTATAATAATAAAGATATCTACACGAGTAGAAGGGTGTTAAATCATTATGGATTTAACACTCTTTTCATTTATAAATTAATGATACCGAATTCTATTATTTAAAAATTCCAAACAACGGGTCTTTTTTTTGCCATTAATGGAAAATATATCTTTTAAATTATTCATCTATGTTAAAATATGGTTATGTAAGATTAATTACTTAATAGTATATGGTCTAGGGGGCTCTAAAATGTCAACGAATAAGTCAAATTGGGTTAATTTTCTTAGGCAATATGGACCGATACCAAGAAACGATAATATGTACGATGAAGCAATACAGCGGTCAATTAATAAAAAAGGCATAGAACCTATTAAAATTGAACCAGAATACTTATCTGACCTAATAGATAATTTTAAATCGGATTACCCTAAATCAATTATTTTAACAGGAACTGCCGGTGACGGTAAGACATTCTATTGTAGAGAAGTATGGTTTGCTTTGGGTGGTTCAAAAGAAGTTTGGGACAATGGAGATACCATAAAGATACTAGAACAGAAGAGCCAAACACTTCATTTTATTAAAGATTTAAGTGAATTATCGGAGTCAGATAGAAATATTATTAGTGAACTTGCAGACTCAATAAAAAATCCAGGAAGAAAAGGATTCCTTGTTGCTGCAAACGATGGCCAACTAATTGAGGCATGGAAAAAGGCTCCCTATACTTATAATGTAAAAGAGGTTACAAATGTTATAGAAGATTTACTAGTAAATGAACGACTGGAAAAGGATGGTTATAATTTGCAGCTGATAAATTTAAGTAGAACTAATTCAGCTAAAATATTTCCTAAGTTAGTCAAGTCGGTTATAGAAAATTCCGGTTGGAATGAGTGCGGAAATTGCTCATATAAAGATAATAAATCGATAGAAAATAGATGTCCAATTTGGGAAAATAAAAAGCGTTTGGAAGGAATGGATGATGCTCATGTCCTTCAAGAAAGACTAACTAATTTATTAGAATTATGTGAACTGAATGAAGTGCATATACCTATCAGGCATTTATTGTTATTAGTTTCTAACATGTTACTTGGACATCCTGAAGCAAAGGACAAGCTATTGAGTTGTAATCAAGTATCAAAAATTCTTGGAAATAACACAGCTTCAAATACAAGTATCTATAGAAATATATTTGGAGAAAACTTAAGTGATCGTAGAAGAGAGCAAACAGATATATTTTCTATACTTAATCGTTTTGGTATCGGAACTGAGAGTAATAATTTTATCGATAACATTCTAATTTTTGGAGAAGATGATCCTGAATTGTACGATTTATACAATAAGTATATGCTTTCAGATAAATATTACGGTTCTGATGAAACATTTAGAGCGGAGCAAAAATCGTATCTCGAAGGCGAAGTAGATAAGGAAGAAAGTGATGAGTTTTTAAATAGACTACGAGCACAAAGGCAAAGATTATTCTTTACGGTGGATTCAAACGACTTGGAAGAAATTCGTATTTGGGATTTAACTACATTTAAATATGCAGGTGAATTTCTTGAGAATGTTTACCGTAGGCTAATTAATGACAAAAGGGTTCAGCCTAAAATTCTATCGAGATTAGTAAAAGGTATAAATCGTATATCTACTGGATTACTCACAAAGGATAGTGACTGTATTTTTCTCTCCACTTCCGGTAGTCACTCACAATCAAAAATTAGCAGAGTATTTGAATCGAAAATTTCAGTCAGACCTTATAGAGGAGAGTATGTAGATATAACTCTAATAAATGGAAAACCTCTATTTCATGTAAATATGTCTCTAAGCGATGAGATAAAACCAGTAAACCTCAATTTACATTTAGTTAGATATGAATTTATTTCTAGAGTTGCTGAAGGTGAGCTACCTGGTAGTTTTTCTCGTGAATGTTATGAGGATTTACTAGCATTTAAAAGTAGATTAATAAAACAACTTGAAGTTCGAAGAACAATAGAAGGATATTATGAAACAGACCAAGATCGTTTTATATTAGAGCTTCTTCGTATTAATTCTGAAGGTATGCTGTATAGTCGTCAAGTGGAGGTTGATTTTGAATGATGGAAAGATTAGCACGTCCTAATGGTATAGATTCTCCTAGAATGTGGGTGGATGAAGCCATATGGGGACATCGTTTATATGATGAGCAAACACCATGGCTATGCATGATGGAATTCTTAAATGTACTTCAATCAGAATATAAAGATGGAAGGGCATTTCAAGAAATCAGTTATAACACTTTGAGATATGCTGCCCATTCCAGAATGTACCTTAGGAATATTTTGTTTAATAATCCACAAATGCAAATTATCGAGAACGACTTTTCAAATGACAATAATGCTCAATGGAGAAAATGGATTGAGGTAATGAACGAAAATAGAGGTGGAATGACCTCCGCCGATTTTTCTTATCTAAAGAAGTGTATTCCCGACTTTAAAGATTTTGTTGATATAGTAAAATTTTTACAATCGACAACCATTGAGGGTGAAAATAACAAAAGATGGAGCTCACAATTTATTTTTCCATATGGTCCTGATTGCTTATATGAGGATTTAAGAGTAACAGGTACCAATATAAGTAACGATAGACGATTTTTCGGAAGAACTGGTGAATTATTATATTTAATGATATCAAGGAGTAATAGAAAAAAAGAAATTCTAGTTTATCTTAAAGAAAAGATATTAGATGGGAAATCACCTTTTAACAAACTTGTTTCAAAACTTCAGCCTAAGGATGAACATTTTGAAGGAAATAGAAGAGAAGGAGGATATTTGCCATTTGAAAAACTTCCTGAATATGATTTGTTATCTGAGGATTGGATAAATTTATTTAACTGTAAGATGCCTAATTTTGATGTTTTCCCTTACTTGATAAATATAACAGGTTTACACCTGTTAATTTATTTACTTAATCGATCAAAAGAAATATTAAGGGATTCGAAGAAAACAACTTTTGTTTTAGAGATTATATCACCACAAAAAACAATTGTACGTGACCTTGCTTCTGATTCATATACAGAAAACAATAATCGGTCAAAACAGGCTGTGGAAGAATATGTTTTATGTTTAAAAAATTCAGATGCTTGGAAACAGATTGAATTATCAGATGATGCATATGAGGCTGCTAAAGGATTAATAGAAAAAGAATTTAACTGGAAAGATATGGATAAAACAAATTCTACCACTCCTGACGCATTACTAAAGGAGTTTTCTAAAAGTGTGGCTACAAGACATAAGCAACATGTGCAGAATTTCCATAGGGTTTGGGGAAAAGAAATTGGATTAGTTTCAAAACGCAGCAGTAGAAGGTTAAGATATGCTCCTACTGATACATTTTTAAAGACATTAGTTCTTAGTAATGTGGAAAGTAAGATGGAGTTTCAAGAGTTTTTAGAGTGCTTATATGAAAAATATGGTTTCATAATAGGAGATCGTCAAGCTGGAATGTTGTTTAAGGAAGGAGATGCAGATCAGGAACCATTTTCTGAAAATGCAATAAGACTAGAAGAAAGGCTCTCTAGCATGGGACTTCTAAAGAGATTATCTGATGCATGTGCATATGTTGAAAATCCATATAAAGAGGAGGATATAAGATGAACGAGTTGGATTTAATTGGTAAAGTAGCAGCTGAATATCTTAGGTCTAACCTTAATGTGGATGGTGAATCTGAAGGTATTGCCAGGTTTTTATTAGATAGACTTACTGGAAGGCAAGTAGCACAGATATGCAAAGAAATTTTATCTGATACAGAATTAGGTTCATACATTGAAATAAAAATCCCTAGCAAACTGGTAGAAGAGTATATTCTCCCTCCAGAAATAGTAACAGAGGAAAAAACAACTTACTGGAGAAACGCACCCATTAATAAACCTGCAATAGTCTTAGCAAACACGAACGATGATCAAGGACAATCATTAAGAGACATTACAACTATTGGTGCAAAAGATTTAAAAAGTAAACCAGAATTATGGGTCAATATTGCAAGTGCAGGGTTAGCAATTACAGATGAACAGAAAAATATTTGGAAACAAGCTTTAAATGGTTTGCAAACCGTTATTGATTATAGTTTAGAAAGGTTTAGCCTTTATATCGTTGAAGTTAGAGGTAAAATTTTAAGAGACAGTGTACCCTTAGTATCAGCATTGGGTTGGGCATTACCATCATTAAGGCTTCCTCGTGATTCAGCATTTTTTGAAGCGATCCCAGAGAAGTTTCTAGGGCATAAAAAAAGATGGTCTGATCTCTATAAAT